>CAZAJW010000046.1:0-8089 GCA_964485485.1 uncultured Atribacterota bacterium
TCCTATAATAGGCATTAAATCTGCCAGATGGTCACATCCATACTTTACAAAGAAACCAATTTGTTGCTCTGTTTTATTGGTACAGCCAACTACCATTCTGTTTTCTTGCTCAGCGGAATAATACAGCAAAACCATTCTTAACCGATGCTTTACATTCAAAATTGCCTGCCCTTTCTGAATATAATCATGATAGGGTTTTTCACCCAGCCCTTTTAACTGGGAAACAAAAGGAGTCTCATTACTTATTTTTTGATAATAACGATGAGCTTTTTGATATAAGAAACTTTTAACGCTGTTCAGAAGTGGAATAGAACTTAGAAATCCAAATTTCCGAATTTTTAAATCTCTTAAAAAAGGAGTTATATCAATGACTTTCCAATTAATTTCTAATTTTTTAGCAAAATCCAACGCATCACAAAAATGAGTCCGATTGGATTCACTATCCGGCAGTAAGAGTACTTTGATATTCTCTCTTCCTAATGCCTTTGCACATAAAACAGTAACCAAAGATGAATCAACTCCCCCGCTCAAGCCTATTACAGCTCCCAGTTTTTTTAAATCGTTCTGGTGATAAACAATGTTTTCCTGAATTTCCTGACTAACTGCTCTGGGATTGATTATTAACCCATCCTTCAAATCCTGGTATGTATTAATCATATAGACAAGAAAACTCCTGTTTTTAAAAATTTGTTATTTATTGAAATAATCAAACAAAAGGTAATATCTTTTCTGGTAAAAACATAAAAAACTGTTTATAATAATATTTTACAGGAGGACACAAATAATGACAAAAACAATCCTTTTTGATCTTGATAATACCCTGATTCTATTCGATGAAACAAAATTTTTTAAGGCATATATTAAGAAGGTTGCTCCAATCATGTCAGATATTGTATCTCCGCATGTATTATGGCAAATGGTTTTAAGTGCTACAAAAGCAGTTCTGCATAATAACGGTGAATTAACCAATAAAGAAGTCTTTAACCAGACTTTTACCAGAGGACTTGAGGACCAAACCGAAGAAATCTGGCAACGTTTTATTAGATTCTATAGGAATGAATTTGACCAATTGAAAACGTTAGTCAATGTAAACAAAGGGGTATCAGAGATATTTTCTTTCCTTTCTAGGAAAAATATCAAAATTGTCATCGCTTCCAACCCTTTCTGGCCTTCTGTAGCAATGGAAAAGAGAATGGGATGGGCAGGATTGGATAAAAATCAGGTTCATCTGATTACCCATATGGAAAATATGCATTTCTGTAAACCACGTTTGGAATATTATCAGGAAATCTGTAATAAAATTAATGAAAAGCCAGTGGATTGCCTGATGGTTGGAGATGACCCTGTTAACGATATGGTAGCAAAAAAACTGGGAATGAGGACTTTTTTAGCCACAGATAGTAGAAAATCCAAAAGTCAATTACGGGCAATCAGTGAAAAAATAAGATTTGGTTTCGGTTTTAAAAAAACCAGAGTTGACCCGGATTATAGCGGCCCATTAATTCAGTTACCGGAAATATTGACTGCTCTGATGTGATTTCAATTATTTTTAAAAGAAAATAATCATTGCATCGTATATAAACTTCCCGCTAAAAAATAAAAGAAATACACCACAGAAAGCAAAAATAATTTGCTGCAATCTTTTACCAAAAAATTGTCCACCTTTGAAGGATAATGAAGAAAGGAAATACAACCATAAAAAATCACAACTCCAATGAACCATAAAAAAAGCAACTAATCCCCATAAACCAAATTGATAAGCCCCGGTAATCAACATTGCGCCAACAGTTACCCACCAAATTAAAAAATAGGGATTAGCAATAGTTAAGGCCACACCAGCCTGTAAAGGGGTATATTGTTGATGAATTTGACTAATCTGGGTATTATGGATGCTTTTGAGTAATCCGATCCCCATATTAAATAAAAATAGCCCTCCAACAATACCAATAATAACTTTCACCCAGGTAATTTCTAAGAACTGACCAAACCCAATTAGTATCAATAGCATTAATGGGAGTTCAACAATACCATGCCCAAGAGCAATCATGGCACCTGAATGTGGCTGTTGTGTTCCCTTACTTACCGTCACGGCAGTTATGGGTCCGGGGGCCATTACTCCGGAAAGTGAAATAATTACTGTTTTTAATAAAAAAGAAAAAAGCATCTTAGGACCTTCATATAGTTATAATAATTATAATATTAGATATTATTATAATGAATTTTGCAAAAAGCGCAATTAAACTATGCTTATTCTTTACCACACTCGGAGGCTTCACCTTTTAATATATCAATACCATGAGGGAGTGCTTCTAAAACAATAGCCAAAGATTCCCGCACACCCTTGGGACTTCCAGGAAGATTAATAATCAGACTCTTCTTGCGAATACCTGCTATTGCTCGCGACAAAATAGCCTTTGGTGTTTTCTTAAAACTTTCTATTCTAATTATCTCACTTATACCCGGCACCAATTTTTCAATTACCGCCATTGTTGCCTCTGGTGTTACATCTCTGACAGCTAATCCTGTCCCCCCTGTAGTCAGAACCAGATCGGCTCCTATTCTATCAACTGCTTCAATAATCGCTGCCTGGATTGAATCAATTTCATCTGGGACAATTTTATATCCAACTACCTGGGCTTCAATCTTCTCTAAAACAAACCTGATAGCCTCTCCACTAAGGTCCTTTCTCTGACCACTGGAGCCCTTATCGCTTACTGTAATTATGGCAACTTTAATCATCTTCTGTTATTACCTCAATAGTATCCCCACTCTGAATAGTACCGCCTTCAACCACTCTGGTGAAAATACCTTCTTCGGGCATAATAGAACGAACCTTCTGACCACGAACAATAATGTCAACATCATGGTCTTTTCCAATCTGGGTAATACTGAGAATAACATCTTTTCCGATTCTGATTAAAGTTCCCAACGGATATTTATATAAATCTGCTATTCCTTGAAAATCAATATTCTCAAACAGGTCTCCATAATTAAGTTCGTAACCTTCTTTTCTATTTTTTTCTAAGCTAACCAGGCTAAGAAGGCTAACCTGCTTGTGGTCTCTACCGGCATGAACGTCCCCTTTAATACCAAAATCTTTAATCAAAATAGCACTTGCAACTTGTTTTTTAGGAATTTCCCGACTATTTCCAATGCAAACGGCAAGTACGGTACCTTTTTCACTATTCATCTTGTCTGCTCCCTTCGGAAGAAGGATTTTTTTCTCCTTCGTTATCATTAAGATATGATTTTCCTTGATAATGGCCACTGATGCCCCCGTCTTTCTCCACCAGATGGATATGGCTGATTTCAATTCCTCGTTCTACTGCTTTACAGATATCATAAATAGTAAGCGCGGCTACTGAGACAGCATGCAGTGCCTCCATTTCTACTCCTGTTTTGCCAGTGGTCATGACAATAGAACGTATCAGAATACTATTTTTTTCATCCATAAAATAAAAATCCATATCTACATTGTTGAGAATTAAGGGATGACATAAAGGAATCATACGACTTGTTTCCTTGGCTGCCATAATCCCGGCTACCTGGGCAATTCCCAGAACATCCCCTTTGGCAATTTTCTTATCCTTGATTAAAGCAAGGGTCTCGGCTTTCATTTTGACTTCACCTTCTGCAATAGCTATTCTGTGGGTATCGTCTTTATCTCCCACATTAACCATACGAGCCCTTCCTTTTTCATTTAAATGAGTAAATGATCTTTCATTATTCATTTGTTTACCCTCCTATCTTGGACATATCAAATTCAGAAATATTTTTATTCCCTATATGGTGACGGAATGGTTTAATCCGTATTGCTTCTTCCAAAGATTGTTGAATAATCTCTTTTCTTGCCTCTAGTTCGTTTAACGGTATCTGTCTTAGCTTATCCCTTATTCCCACTTCCCGGGAGCTAAATAAACAGGGCCTTATATTGCCCTCAGCAGTTAATCGAATACGATTGCATTTGGCACAAAAATGCTGACTGACTGCAGTAATAAATCCAACCATACCTTTTGCACCGGGCAATTGATAATAAACTGCAGGACCATAACCCTTTTCAACTGAAGCGGGTTTTAGATTGGGAAATCTCCTTTTCATTTCATCTTTGATGCTTTGAGCAGAAACAAAATGACCCTGATTAATTTGGGTAAGCTCGTGATTGGTTGGCATTAGTTCAATAAACCTAATATACAATGGTTCATTTACGGTTAATCGAATAAATTCTTCCACTTCATCATCATTGATTCCTTTTAATAAAACTACATTAATCTTAACCGGAGTTAATCCAATTTTTAGAGAAGTATCAATCCCCTCTAAAACCCTTTCCAAACCGTCAAAACCGGTTATTTCTTTAAATTTCTCTCTTTGCAATGAATCAAGGCTGATATTAACCCGGGTTAACCCGGCATTCTTTAAATCGGTAGCCATACCGGACAAATAATATCCATTGGTAGTCATAGAGATATCTTCCAACGCTTCGATTTGTTTTAATTTTTTTATAAAATTAACAACACCCTTTCTTACCAATGGTTCACCCCCGGTTAGCCTTACTTTGCTCATACCCATTTTAACGGCTACTCGGGTAATCTCAAGTATTTCCTCAAAACGCAGGATATTTTGATGCTTAATAAAACAGAATTTTTTATCTGAGGGAGAACAATAAATACATCTAAAATTACAGCGATCTGTCAAAGAAATTCTAAAATAAATAATTTTTCTACCATAGGAATCAATTAATTTTTTCATTTGATAATACTCTACCGCATTGACTTAGATCGTAACCTCCAAGTTCGGTAGCTTGCTCCTTAAAATGATTTGTCTTAATTACTTCTAATAACTTTTTTATTCTTTTGCTATGTAAATATTTCTCAGGAATAATTAAATCGTAACGTTCTTTAATCAAGGGAATAAAGTCCAGCTGAAAGGCTCTGGCTGCAGAATAAATTCCTAAACCGACATCCACTCTTTTGTTAGCAACCGCAGAGGCTACCATAAGATGGGTAAATTCCTCCTGATGATAACCTTGAATTTCGTCAGGATTGATATTTTCCTTGCCAAGCAGATAATCCAGAAGAACTCGAGTTCCTGACCCCTTTTGCCTATTGATGTAACATACATCTTTTTGGACAAGATCACTCACTTTCATAATCTTTTTAGGATTTCCACTTGCAACCATAAAGCCCTGCTGACGATAGGCCATATTCACCACTGCCAAATTTTGGTCTGCCAAAATTCTTTTAATATAGGGAAAATTATATTCTCCACTTTCTACATCCAATAGATGTGAAGTTGCCAGATGTGCAACTCCCTGTTTTAAGGCTAGAAGACCGCCCATGCTTCCGGTATGAAAGGATGCCAGACGAAATTCCGGCGAATTGGTTTGCAGCTCATTCTTTAAAACATCTAATATAAGATCATGGCTTCCAATAATAATTATCGTGTTATCTAAATTAGAATTATTTTCCTCTAATAATTCTGCTTCAGTTTGTTCTTTTAAACCTAATCCTTCACTAAGCGATGGAATCCTAATAAGGGCATCCGCTTCTACTAACGAAGAAATAACCCCTGCTCCGCGACTTAAGGGATATGCCATTATATTATCATCAATCTTAGCTAACTTTACACGAAGAAATTCTTCATTCCCTAACCTGGATACCACTTTTCTAGCCATCAATGCCTTTACTTTACTTCTTTTCGGAGGAGTCAAAGCCAGATTTTTATAGACTAAAGGCAAAACAAATTCCCAGGCAGCAATTAAAAAAGAGACCGGGTATCCCGGTAGTCCTATAACCGGAGTATTTTGTACGATTCCGGCTAATGTTGGTTTCCCCGGCATAATAGCAATACCATGGAATAATATTTCTCCGATTTCACTAAGCGCCTTCGCAGTAAAATCTTTACTCCCTGCTGAGGTACCTGCAATGACCGTAACTATATCATTCTCGTTTATCGCTGACAATAATGTTTTCTCTAATTCATCTTTGATATCACGAATAACTGGAAATATAACAGGTTTTCCACCCCATTGAATAACTGAATTTGACAATATCCTGGAATTAAAATCCAGTATATCACCTGCTTTTATCTCTTCCTTATCAAGTCCAATTAGCTCTTCTCCAGTAGGAATTATGGCCACACGAGGTTTTTGTCGAACATTTATTTCGGCTATCCCTCCTGCCATCAGGGCACCAATGTCCACAGGTCTAATTTTATGGTTTGCAGTCAATATTAGCTGGTGTGTTACAATATCCTCCCCAATATTACGGACATTCGCCCCGGGGTAGACAGAGTGAAAGATTTTCAGCTGTTCAAATTCCTCTTTTTGAATATTGGGTTGGCTATTCTCTTTTTGTTCAACAGGGATAACATCCTCAATTTTTATCACTGAATCAAACCCTTCCGGGATTGGATTTCCGGTATTTACATGTAAAAAGTCTTTTTTGTAGGTTAAAATAACCGGATTCCTTTCCGAGGCATTTTCTGTACTTTTAGAATGTACAGCTATTCCGTCCATTGCTGAAGCCGTATAGTGCAAAGATGATCTTTTGGCATAAATAGCTTCTGAGGTAACCCGGGCGAGTGATTCTTCGACCGGAAGCAGTTCGTTTTTTGAACTCAATAAAAACTTTCCTTCTAAGATAGCTTTATCAATTTTCTGTTTTGCTTCCTCTAAGGATATTTTATTCAAATAAATATTTCGTTCCATTATATATAAATTAATCCCCTTATCTTTTGTATTTATACTATGTCATTCAAACAAGGTAACGGTAACCTTTTGCCCCTGATATAAACCTTCCTGATTAATTCTAATAGTAATATAACCATCAGCCCTGGCTAGAGAAGAAATCATTCCTGATTTTCCAAGAACCGGCTCAGCCCATAGTTGGTTGTTTTTATTTTTTAACAAGACCCTAATATATTCTTCCCTTCCTGCATCAGAAAATACATTGTTTTCCAATAAGGCATCAATTGTTTTTCGCCTTCCAAAATAAAAGGTTTCGCCTTTTAAGTCAGATATTATCTTTCTAACTACATTATCAAAAACCATCATAGCCGAAACTGGATGTCCCGGTAAACCAATAAATAATTTCTGCTTATTTAAAGAAATAATAGTCGGCTTTCCCGGTTTTAATGCTAATCCGTGAACCAGGATACCCGGCGGACCAAGATGGTTCAATACTTTTAAGGTATAATCCCTTACTCCAACTGAACTGCCACCGGAAATTAAGACCAAATCTATTTGCTGATTTTCCAGACATTTAGAAAGCGCTCTTGCCAATCTTGATTCATCATCAGGAATAATGCCGATATAATAAGGAACACAGCCTATTTGTTCAATTGCAGCTCCTAAGGTAAAAGTGTTAATATCGCGCACCTGACCCGGTTCCGGTTTAGAATTAATAGGAATAATTTCATCACCAGTAGAAATAATTGCAATGACCGGTTTTTTAAAAACATTGACCTTCTCATATCCAAGCGCCGCCAGTAAACCAATATCTTGAGGTCTAAGGCGATGACCTTTCGCAAAAATGGTCTCGTTTTTCTTGATATCTTCATCTTCTCGTAATACATTTTCCCAGGGAGCTACTGAACGACTTATTTCAATCATCCTCGAGCTGATGTTATCAGTATACTCTAACATTACCACTGCATCAGCGCCTTCAGGCAACATACCCCCGGTTGAAATCCGTGCAGCCTGTCCGTTTTGTAACTGAAAAGAAGGCTTTGCTGACATCTTGATATCACCAATCAAATCAAGATAAGCCGGTAAACCGTCACTGGCCCCATAAGTATCACTGGCCTTTACTGCATATCCATCCATGGTTGATCTATTAAATCCGGGTACATTCTCAGTTGATATAATATTTTCTGCTAACATTCTTCCGTAAGCATGGATAAGCTCTATTTGTTCTTCACGCTTTTTAAAAAATGTAGCAAAATCAAAAGCTTGACGAAAGATTTTTAGGCTTTCCTCAATTGTTATGACTTTAAATAGTGGCTGGATCATAAAAGCATCTATCGTCCGGGGGGGGGGAGAAGCAAGAAACCCCCCCCCCCTCTCTCTTTTTTTTTTTTTATTTATAATTTT
>CAZAJW010000047.1:0-3354 GCA_964485485.1 uncultured Atribacterota bacterium
GGTCTATTTTTCCCTGTATGATGATCCCGAATCCATTATCCTTCAACAACTGGATGGAGCTGAAGAATCCATACAAATAGCCATGTACTATTTTACTGATAGCCAGTTAGCCCAGGCACTAGTTGCTGCCAATAACAGGGGAGTAGAGGTAAAAATCTATTTGGACAGCTCCCAGATTGACGTTCAATACAGTAAATCGCGCTTTTTCCTAAATGAAGGAATTAAAAATATCCGAATTAGCTCCAACCCTGACCTCATGCATAATAAATTTGCCATTATCGACAGCAAAATCGTTCTCACTGGCTCTTATAACTGGACAGCCTCAGCTAGTGAAAGAAATGATGAAAACTTAGTAGTTCTAGATGATGAGGAAATTGTCCAAAGATACCAGGCTTATTTTAACACCCTCTGGGAAGAAAAACACAGCCCGGAAAAATATCAGGAGTTACTAAACCATCCCGGAGTGCATTTAACTCCCGAAGAACCAGAGAAAGAAGAAGTGGAATAAATAATAGCCCATTAGTTATCTTAAGTAATTGTACCACTGGAAAATTAGAAGATTGCAAAAAATATCCAAAAGGTTTATTCTGTCATTGCAAATCCCGGTCTCATCTCCTCCCCCTCGAGGGGGAGGACTAAGGTGGGGGTGAAAGCAATTTCATACACTTTTAAAATTGTATCGAGTATATAGTATCACATATGTAGTTAAATAATATAAAACTAAGAAATATCTTTTATTTATCATCTATTTTTGTTTATTGTACTAACTTGGTAGATAAGTAGATTGCTAGAACAGTGTAACCTATGTCCTGAATCAAAACTGTTACCTATGTGTTGGTTAAATCTTCTTAGTCTGAAAACCGAAAACTGTTAACCGAAGACTCTTATATTAAATTGGCTGCCTAACTAATACCCTCTCCCCTCGGGGGGAGAGGGTCAGGGTGAGGGGGAAGAAATGAAAGAAGAGTATTGATTATAAAATAAAGTTTTTATTTATTTGTTATAGTATATGTATCTAGTAAAAAAAATTAAAAACTAAAAATCGATTACTGAAAACAGTTTTCCTGTCTTGCATATTTCTTTTGACTAGTAGACCGGGTGATCGGCAGACTGGTAGAATAGTATTTATTTTATCTCTTGCAATTCTTGCAATTTACATTTCTAATTTGCTAAAATGGTTAAAGTTGTTGTAAACAAAATAGAAATAGTTGTATTATTTTTCCACCATTAATCTAAGCACTGCTATATTAATAAAATTTTAAAAATATTTTTTGGCAATTCCAGACATACAGTAGTCACAAGCAAATGTTATACTAAAGGTGATAGTTTTTATTTCCGAAAGACATATAACCTTTACCAAAAAAAATCAGGAGGTTTATTTTGAAAAAGAAAAATTTGTTTCAACTATTGTTTTTACTGATTATGCTTGTTTTTACCATTGGTTGTAGCGGTACTTTTGATATTTATACCTACACGAGTGACTTAATAGATGTTGCCGAGTCAAAAGAGGATTTGTTATACAGCAATGTAAACGTTGTTGTAGTTGGTCTAGATTCAGAAGGAGATATTGCATTTTTAAGAAATAACCTTGATTCTTTTTCAAACGAAAGAATAGTAGAAGTTGAGTATATGGATTCATTGTCATTTGATACTAAAATCCCGATTATTTCAGAAGATTACCATGGCAATCATGATTTTAGTAAAAATATTATCTACTTATTGGCTTCTGGAGATGAAGAAAATTATAATTTTAGAGTCCAGTATAACGAAGACTTATTAAAAAGAATAAACCAATACATTTATGATGAGTATTTTCAAAAAGCTGTCTTTGATGATTTTAATGTTAAAATGACCCTTGATAATGATATAAGAGGGCAAGACCTTTCATTAATTGCTTGTAGTGTTTATGTCCTGGGAGAGGCTTATCCATTTGAGTATAAGAAAAATTTAGCACATAGAGAAAAGCTGGAAATCGAAATAAGCGAAGTTTTCAGAAAAGGAATTTTAGCCGGAACAAATTATATTTTGTTTAGTATTAACAAATAAATGATAAATAATGATTATCTAAATTGAATAATGTTTATTTAACCATTACCACTTTCTCAGAAGGTGGTAATGGTTAAATTAGTTTTACCATAAAAAGAGTAAGAGAAGCTATCTGATAATTTTTCACCTGCAGTCCAAGGCGGATATTTCTAATGCTTAGAAATATCCGGTTAATATATAATAAAAAGCAAAACAAATACTAACCAATAAAAGGTTAAACCTCTTTTAGAGGTTCTTAAAGCCACCCGCTAAGCGGGTGCGATATTTGCTTATGGAATTTTACTTTTATATTTGGTATGATTAAAAAGTGATGTTAAAGATAAGAAACAAAAATATCTATCCTAAATCGTTTCAAACATAAATATTTAATCACATCAATAGCTTGTTGTATATAACTGAGTATTTTCCACAGGAAACAATAAAGGAGAAAGATACAAATATTTTAAATGGCTAAAATTAAGGAATTACCAAAACATAAAAGGCCAAGAGAAAAATTAACAGAAAGAGGTGCGGAAAACCTCACCAATGCCGAACTTTTGGCAATTTTAATTCGCACCGGTCGTGCCGGTAAAAGTGCACTGGATATTGCCAAAGAAACCTTAAAGAAATATCCACTGACCAGGCTATTATCAGTAACCCAGGATGAACTGCATAATATCAGAGGATTAGAAGGAACAAAATCAATCACTATTCAGGCAGCATTGGAGCTTGGAAGGAGGGCTTCCGGCGCTTTTGATGATTCTCTACCCATTATAGATTCTGTCAACGCTACACTTGCTCAGCTTCATGATATCCGCACCAAACAAAAGGAATACTTTCTAGTTTTATATTTAAATGCCCGAAAGCAGTTAATACGGAAGGAAACAATTTCTATCGGAACACTTACAGAAACATTAGTCCATCCTAGAGAAGTTTTTCAACCGGCCATCAGCTGTTTTGCTTGTTCGGTTATTTTAGCTCATAATCATCCGGATAATAATATTGAAATTTCAGATGCTGATCAAAAAATGACTGAAAAATTAATTCAATCCGGTGCTATCCTGGATATTGAAGTTATTGATCATATTATTGTAACTAACAATAATTATATTAGTTTTAAAGAAAAAGGAGTATTATTTTAAACCTTTTGCCCCGCTAGTTTATTGCAATGCCTAACAGGTTAAGAAAAAATTTAAAATAAGTCAAACAAAATAAATAGTCGATCTATAACAGGAAAGGGAACTTTAAAATGGCACAACTGGAAAATATTGAAGCAATTGAAAAAAGGCTTTGGAATTCGGCAGATACTCTGCGGGCAAATTCCGCTTA
>CAZAJW010000048.1:0-7101 GCA_964485485.1 uncultured Atribacterota bacterium
ATGATTTGTTCTTTCCAGTACATTGACCTGACAGGATTTAGCTGTTTTGGCAGTATTATCCTGGCAGTTATCCGCTACTACAAAAATATCATAAAGAGCCTGGGGATAATCCAATTCTTTCAGGTTAGCAAGCAATTTTGAGATTACTCTTTCTTCATTATGTGCTGGGATGATAATGGCAAATCTATTTTCCGGAGCATTGAAATCTCTGTTTTTTCTAGTGAACAAACCAAGAAAAACAAATAGAAAAAAATAGAGAGAATAGCCTATCAGGGAAATATCAATCATATAATTTAATATCTTTAGAATACTCATTGTTTTTTTCTCCTTGCTTTATAAAATAGCAGAATAAAGCAAAAGAATGATAAACAAACTGTAAATCTTTTGTAAAAAAGTCTTTGTCAATAGAAAAAGGAGAAGTTATAGTTAAAATCTAGATGCATTTTGAATTAAGGTAGAAATCTTTGCAGGTGATTGCTGGGCGCTAAAAAAGGTATAACCAGCTTAATGATATCTGCTCCTGCTTCAGCAATAATATAAAGTATCTTTTCAGTATGAGAGGTTGTTTGCTGAAAATCACCCTCAGAAAGGTGTGGGATAGCTAAGACTGGGAATATTAAGTCTAAAGGATGTACTTTATTATTTTTATTTATATAGTAAAAATGAAGAAAAAAAGAAAAGATAAGTATAACTTATAATTTTAAATAATGGTAGGCGGAACAGGACTTGAACCTGTGACCCCCTACATGTGAAGCAGGTGCTCTGCCGACTGAGCTATCCGCCCATTACCTTATTTAAAAAATGGTGCCTCCAAGGGGATTTGAACCCCTGTCGCCGCCGTGAAAGGGCGGTGTCCTAAACCCCTAGACGATGGAGGCAATATTTTGGTAGGCCGTGCAGGCCTCGAACCTGCGACCCTCTGATTAAGAGTCAGATGCTCTGCCAACTGAGCTAACGGCCCGCAACAATGGCTTGTTCCTTGTCCTTTTTTAAATGCTTTACAATGTTACTATATTTTGACTGAAGTGTCAATAAAAATAAGGAATAAGAAAAAAGGATTATTTAAGTTTTTTCTTTTTATTTAAATGCTCAATAGAGAATTTTAATAAAGTAGGTGTGATAAGGGTTGTAACCATAGTCATTGCAATTACCGTGGAGGCAATATTGGGTGTAATTACGTTATACTTTAAACCAATATTGGCCAGAATAAGCGCCACTTCCGCCCTGGGGACCGTGGCGATTCCAACAGTCAGCGATTCTCTGGAACTAAAACCACATATTTTTGCTCCTGAACCACAACCGGTTATCTTTCCAAGAATTGCCACAAAAATAAAAACCAACGCAAAAAGTCCCATAGAAAAAAAAGTACTCAAATCAAATTGCATACCCATGGTTACAAAAAAGATAGGAATAAAAAAAGAATGACCTATCAGGGATACACTTTCGAAAGCCTCTTTTGATAAGCGAGTCTGTCCTAAAATCAAACCAGCCATAAAAGTGCCGGTAATCAAAGATAAACCAATTTTCTCTGCAATAATGGCAAAAATTAACCCGATAATAAGTATGGGAAGCAATATCTGGTAATTATCAATTTGAGTAAATATAAAAGAATTTGAAATCGCTTGAAAAAAATAAATTGCAATAGTCAAGCATACTAAAATAAAAGCAATGGTCAATATAACACTAGTTAACAGGCTAACTATTTCCAGATTTCCGGTTACTGCTATTCCCACAACAGTACCCATAGCAATAATACCAATTACATCATCAATAATTGCTGCACCAATAATCAATGTCCCTATTTTCATCCCTATCATTTTTGTCTCGGTTAATACCTGGCTGCTGATGCCGATGGATGTAGCAGTTAAAGATGTGCCTACAAATATTGATACCAGATAAGAATGCCCAAAGAGATGTGCAGCAAAAAATCCTAAAATGAAGGGAATAATTACGCCCATCAGGGCAACTACAGTAGACGTTTTGGCCAATTCCTTTAGTTCCTTTAAATTAACAGCCAGACCGGTAGAAAAAAGTAGTAGAAGAACTCCTATATCGGCAATGTTATGCATGGTTTCGCTAAGTTCGATTATGCCAAGGTTACCCAATAGCAATCCTACCATTAAATCTGCCAATACCATAGGCTGTTTCATTTTTTTGGCTAATAATCGGCCAATAAATGCTGTTATCAGAATAATTAATAAATCACTAATAAACACTTTAAATACCTGCTTTTTTAATTAGTATCGGGTATCTAGTATGTAGTATCGTGTATAAATATCTAAATAAGGAACAAGTAATGAGTAAATAGTTCAAAAATTATTGCATTATTCGCATTTCTCGAGAAGAATAATCGCTGGCAAATATATTTATTCATTAGCTAATGTATTAAATCATAAAAATCAAAAACTTTCTTATTTTAGATAATACTCAAATGCTCATACTGTTCTATTCGAAAATTAAAGGAATATTGAAGTATGATTTATCTTACATTTAGCTTATCTTAAAATACACCGCTTAAGAATTGGATAATAAATATCGCACCCGCAAAGCGGGTGGCTTGAAGAACCCCTAAAAGAGGTTTAACTTTTTAGCTCTTTTTCTTTCGATTTTTTATTTAACCTTTAGCTATAATAATTCTAAGCAATAGTACTTCCAACTTTGGACTTCAGGTGAAAAATTGTCATCTAGCTTATTTTAATCTTTTTATGGTAAAACTATTTTATTTAAGAATTACCACCTTCTTAGAAAGTGGTTTTTTTATGGTTAAATAAAAGGAATACTTATTTTTTGTTTTTGATATTCTTATTCATTTTGCATTTGGACTCAATACCCGATACTCACGACTCGATACTGTTTTATTGTTCCATTTCTTCATTTGTTCTTGCTAAATTTTCAAAACGAGTGTATTCTTTCAGGAAAGTCAATTCAAGGGTCCCGGTAGGCCCATTTCTCTGTTTGCTCACAATTACCTCGGCAATTCCTTTTTTGCTACTTTTTGGCTTATAATATTCTTCTCGATAGAGAAAAGCAACTACATCTGCATCTTGCTCAATTGCCCCACTTTCTCTTAAATCCGAAAGACGGGGTCTTTGAATAGTTCGTTGCTCAACTGCCCTGGATAACTGGGATACTGCAATAACCGGCACATTCAGTTCACGGGCTAAACCCTTGAGAGAACGGGAAATCTGAGAAATTTCCTGTTGTCTATTCTCAATTCTTAATCCTGTCTGAATTAGCTGTAAATAATCAATTAAAATAAGGCCAAGGTTATGTCTGGCTTTTAGTCTTCTTGATTTTGCCTTAATCTCCAGTGGGGATATTCCGGCTGTATCATCAATAAAAATTGGTGCTGCAGACAATCTACCCGCAGCCATTGATAATTTAGGCCAATCCTCTTCTGGCATCCTGCCTCTGCGCAGGGCATGAGTATCAATACGGGCTTCAGAACAAAGCATCCTCTGTACGATTTGGGCTTTAGACATTTCTAAACTGAATATGGCAACCGGTATTTTATGCTGCATAGCTGCGTACTGGGCAATATTCAAGCAGAGAGCAGTTTTTCCCATAGAAGGCCTACCAGCCATAATAACTAGTTCTGATGGCTGAAAACCGGTAGTTATTTCATCAAGTTCTATAAAACCAGTGGGGACACCAGTAATAAAATTATCACGATGGTACAAATCTTCAATTTTTTCAAAACTCTCAGTTAATAAGTCTTTAATGGGACTAAAAGAATGTTCTACTTTCTGCTGAGATACATCGAAAATAAGGTTTTCCGCTTTATCAAGCAAAATTCGGGCATCTTCCTGTTCTTCATAACCCATAGTTACAATCTGAGTAGCGTGATTAATTAACTTTCTCAAAACTGCCTTTTGCTCTACGATTTTTGCATAATACACTACATTGGCAGCGGTAGGAACGCTACTCATTAAAGTTGTTAAATAAGACGCTCCTCCTACTTCTTCCAGTTGTTTTTTTTTATTTAATTCTTCTGTTAGAGTAACTAAATCAACTGCCTGATTTTTCTCAAATAAATCCAAGGCACACTGGTAGATAACCTGATGTGCATTTCTATAAAAATCATCTGGATGTAATATCTCAATGCAACTTAATATGGAATCTTTATCTAAAATGATTGAACCTAAAGTAGCCTGTTCAGCACTAATATTTTGCGGTGCATGACGTGTTAATTCCATCTTTTTATTCTCCTAAATCCCATCTAAGTTATCAGTAACAAATTCTATTTATTATTTATTCCTAATTTGAAGATTTGTCTTCAACTGAATTTGACGCTTTATCTTCAACGGATTTACTCTCTTTTTCTGTGTCTTCTTCAGGAATTATCTGAACATTTAGTTTGGCATCAACTTCTTTATGCAAACGTACACTAACTTGATAATCCCCTATCTTCTTTAGCGGTTCATTATGTTCAATTTTCTTGCGATCAATTTCGATCTGATGATTTTCAGCCAAGGAAGCAGCAATATCTTTATGAGTTACCGAGCCAAATAATTTCCCGTCCTTTCCGGCTTTTACCTGAAATGTAAGGGTAATTTTATTTATTTTTTCAGCTAATTGTTGAGCATTTAATATTTCCCTGTTTCGTTTTTCCCATTCTTTTTGTTTTAAATGTTCAATCGATTTTAAATTCCCGCTATTATGTTCTAGGGCCAGCCCTTTTGGGAACAGATAGTTTCTAGCATATCCCCTGCTGACATCAACCACATCACCTATATATCCTATATTGTCGACATTTTCTTTTAGTATAACCTTCATGGTTTGTACCTCCATTTTAAATTGTCAGTGAAATTAACTCCCTGAACTTTTTTTAATATATTTTTTAAAACCCGGTCAATAATTTTATCGTTAGATAATATTATCAAATTCTATTTCTAGTGCTATTAAGTATTTCCTGTTAATCATTCAATCAATTATTTTCCTGGGGGAAAAGTAATTTCCTAAAATCAAACCAGACGTCAAATATACCAACCCAGGTAACGGTTAAAGAAAAAATTGGCTGAATAAAGATAATAATATAAATTATCCAACATAAAAATGGTTTTACCTTGTAATGACGTAAAATAAAAGAAACAACTGCCAAGCCAGTAATTAAAAATATAATCGAGAATAATAATTGAATATTTACACCAATTCTTCCCAGTACTGCTAAGTTATATTTAGTATTTACTAACAGAATAAGCAATCCAAACAGGTAGCTCCAAAAAAATGACTTGCTTGCCCGCCATTTATAAAAAGGTACAAAAGGCGCCAGATAATAACCAAATCGCCTCAATATTTTTCCAGCAACCCAATAATTAATCAAAGTATCAAATACCGAAGCAACAACCAGCATTGCCGGGAAAGCAATTTTAATTAACTCTACAGATTGCAAAAGAGAATCTTTAAGATCGGCTATTTGTTCCGGATTTAAACCCATATTCCCATAAAACGACAGACTTTGGTTGATACTTTGGTCAATCTGCTCTAAACCCAGTAATAGTGGATTGACATCCATTAGCCATAAACCAATCAACATTAAAAATATCTTTGAAATAAACGAAGTTATACTTCCGATAAGAAGTATTTCCAACAAAGATAATTTTCTTTTTATGGCTACACCCAGTGCAATCCCTAATGTTCCAAAACCCAACATACCAATCAATCCCTGGAAAGGTCCTGCCAACATACTAACTAGAAAAAAGGCTATTAATAGGGAAAGAAAGGCTATTTTTATATTATGCCGTAAACACAAAATAATAATCGGTAAAGGGCATAAAAAACTAATCAAGGTCCCAAACAAAGGTATATACAAGCTGGCTAAAAATAATATTACTGTAATCGCTGAAAGAAAGGCACCTTCAACAATTGACTTGGTCGGAATGCGCTCTTTCAATGATTAATACCCCTTTTATTGCCCGTATTGCTTGTTATAACTGTAAACAAGTTGTCATTTTGTGGCAACTTATAAAAATAAATAAAAAACCTAAAACCCAGGTAACTAACGATTAACATAAGGTAACAAGGCAACTTCTCTGGCACGTTTAATAGCAATAGCCAAAGATCTCTGATGTTTAGCGCAATTCCCCGTAACTCTTCGGGGCAATATTTTCCCCTGTTCGCTGATAAAACGATCCAGCAATTCAATATTCTTGTAATCTGCTACTTTTTTTTCGGCGCAAAAATAGCATACTTTTCTTCTTCTACGAAATCCTCTATATGATTCTCTTCTTACCATTCATTATTTCCTTCCTATATCAATGATAGTAATAAATATTGCACCCGCATAGCAGGTGGCTTTAAGAACCTTAAAAAAGCTTAGCTTTTTCTTGGTTACTTTGGTTCCGCTTTTTTCTTATCCATTGTTTATTGTTTTTGTTCTTTTTTAGAAAGAACCTTTTCTTGTCCAAGAACTAGTAAATATCTGATTATTTTTTCTTCAAATTTAATACTTTTTTCGATATTGGCAATATTCTCAGGTTCTAACTCAAAATCAATGATAACATAAAAAGCTTCTCGAAATTTCTTAATATCGTAAGCAAGTGTTCTTTTACCCCATTGATTTACTTTGATAATTTTGCCTTGATTATTTGCAATAGTTTGTTGGACTTCTTTAAGCAGAGCAGATATTTCTTCTTCTTGAAGATTGGGATCCAATAAGATCATCAATTCATAATTTCGCATTTGTTCACCTCCTTTTGGTTAAAATAGCCCCCACCTTTTTGGTAGGAGCAAGGAAAAATGCTTTTCTATTATAGCACTGTGTTTTTCATATATCAAGATAGTAATAGAATAAATATCGCACCCGCATAGCGGGTGGCTTTAAAAACCTATAAAAGAGGTTCAACTTTTTAGCTTTTTTTTATTTCGATTTTTGATTTAACCTTTAGCTATAATATTTCTTAAGTAATAGTACTTCCAGCTTTAGACTTCAGGTGAAAAATTATCATATAGCTACTCTTAATCTTTTTATAGTAAAACCCTTTATTTAACCATAAAACCCAACTTCTAAGAAGGTGTTTTTTTATGGTTAAATAAAGCCCCTCAGTATATTGATGGATTCTTGCTATTAGGACGAATATGAAAATCTGAATCTTTTGACTA
>CAZAJW010000049.1:0-3815 GCA_964485485.1 uncultured Atribacterota bacterium
AGCTTGTTTCTGAAGCCTTAGGACATAGAAACATTGAAGTAACCAAAAGATATTTAGGCATTACCAATGATGAAGTAAAGAAAGCTTTTAAGAACTTTAAGATTTAGAGAAAGGGGCTTGATCAATGTCTAATTATGAATATAGGGAAGCTATGAGAAATATTTTTGTAGATTATAATTCATCTCCACAATGGAAAAATGTAGTTGAACAAGTGAAATATAGAGATAATAACACTTGCCGGGATTGTGGAAAGAAAGATTGTAAATTGATTGTTCACCATGAAAGTTATGATAATTGGGGCAAGGGTGATCAAGCTGAAATTAAAGATTGTGTATTACTCTGTCAGAAATGCCACAATCTAAGACATAGAAACAATTTTACACCAGTACCTTTTTGGGCCAAAAGAAAAACAACATTTGAACCAACAACAAAGGAATTAAAAGACTGGCAAATTGAAGTTTTAAAAGCAATCCCTAAGATAAAATATAAACCAATATAACCAAATATATTAACTAAAACAAAATTTTTAAAATTTGGGCGTATTTTGTGCGATTTTAGGCATTTAATAAAAATTTAGGGGGTTTTAGAAAATGAAAAAAGATTATTGCACTCAAAACAATGGTAATTGTGAAACTTGCAGTTTGGCCAATTATGGCCGGGATTGTATGAACAATCCGATTAAGGAAACTTTTGACGGTTAAAAGGTTGCCGTAGCTGCTTGTGTGCGCTTGAATATTGTGATCCATTAAAAAACCAGCAATATTATGAGCAAAATTCTTACTATATGGTGATTGATATTAGACAAGATGAAAACGATATTCAAGACAGCACGGAATTATTTGAAAAGAAAATATTAGAAAAATTAGGGGGTTAATCATGGATCAGGAATTACAAAAAGGGATTGAGAGATTAGAAGATGTAAGGTTTTGGTTAGCTAATTTAAGACATTTTAATAAATTCACACCACTACAAAGGGGTAAATTATCTAATGCTTACAAAATTATAAATGAAGTCTATAACCAGTTTGAGCAAGAGAATGTTTTAGATAGATTTAAATAATATATTGAGAGGGCCGGAAAATCGGAAAGTATATTTTTAAATAAATAGGTGCAATATGAGTAATGAAATTAATTTTATTGAAGTTTGCCAAATCTTAGGGAAAAGCAAGCGCACAATTTCCAGATACATAGCAAGCGGTAAGCTAAAACCAGAGAAGATTAAGAGCAAAAAGGGAACTGTAAAATATATATTTGACCGGAACGAAATAAACAATTTTAGTAATGAGATGACAGGCCAGAATCAGAAAATTATTAAAAATGATGATGATACTTTGACACTACTTAGAGAAACAATAAAGATGTTGAATAAAGAACTAAAAGAAAAGAATAGTCAAATCAAGAAAGCCCAAGCAGGTGAACACGAATTAAGATATTTATTGAATAAAGAAAAAGAAGAAAAGGAACGGTTATTATTACCAGGGACTAACCAAAAAGAGGGCAAAAGGGAAGAAAGCATTGACAGGACACAAGCCAATAAATGGCATATTAAAAATATTATAAATAAAATATTCAAACGAAAAAAAGGTGATTAAATTATGGCCAGCAGAAAATTAAACTTAGAAGAAAGAAAAAAATTTATCTCTACAGATCCAACTAAGAGAAAAAAACAGCTTGCTAATTTACGCAAATCAAAAGGAAAAATACCAAAAGTAAACGATTATTCAAGTGACATTATCCAATTTTGTGAGCAGCAAATTAAGTTACCAGAGCAAAACAAACTTATTACATTAGAGGATTGGGAAAAAGACGTATTTAATGACTGTTTTTATAAGAGCAGGCCCAGACTAATTTTAATATCAATAGCAAAGAAAAACGGAAAATCTACATTTTCAGCATTAGTAAATGTCTTTTATTTACTACACCAGGAGCCGGGGGAACTGTATTTATGCGCTAATTCTAAGGATCAAACATCATTTATTACATTTAGAAAAATTGTTTCTATGATTAGGAAAAATCCGTTGTTGGACAAACAAGTAAAGATTTATACTGATGTTATTGAAAATAGGAAAAACAATTCAATTCTTAGGGTATTATCTTCAAGTTATAGATCATCAGCAGGCCTAAATCCTCTACTAATTACCATTGATGAATTGGGAAGTTTTGACACAGATACACTAAGATTTTTCTATGATGAATTACAGTTAGGGCCACTATATGAAAATCCATTAATTTTGGTTACCAGTACAGCGGGCCGGAATGAAAATGGTATTTTATGGGATTTATTTCAAGCCAGCAAAAAGGGGAATACCGAGGAAGCCTATTATTATATCAAGCAAGGAAAAGAAGCAAATCCAAGCAGTTTTTTAACTGATAAATATTTAAATAGCCAGAAGAATAAACCGGGCATGAGGGAAAACTTATTCAAGCGGTTACATCAAAATCAATGGTGCGGTGATGAAGATAGTTTTATTACTGATCAGGAATACCGAAACTGCATTGATGAAAGATTAAGGAAAAGACCAAAAGTCAGAATACCCATTTATGTTGGGCTTGATGTGGGATACCGAAATGATTATACCGCTATTGTTTCAGTAACCAAAGCAGAAGAATCAATTCACTTAATAGATCACAAATCATTCATGCCAAAAAAAGGTGATGTTGATTTTTCTGATATTGAAAAATATTTACTGGATTTAAGTAAAGACTATATTATTCAAGGTATCTTTTATGATCCTTTTCAGGCGATTAACCTTGCGCAGAATTTGCAAAAGAAGAATATTAGAATGATAGAGTTACCGCAAACACAACAGAGAACAATCGAATTTTCACAAATGCTATATGATTTTATCCGGAATCAGAAAATTGGTTTTTATGATAACAAAGAAATTAGGGATTCCTTAATTAACTGTAAAGTGCAATATTCTACCAGAGGATATAGACTCGTGAAGCGGGTAAAAACAAAGAAAATTGACCTTGCAATAAGCTTAGCAATGGCTTTATATGGCGCTAATAAATATCTGCTGCCTATTGATGATGATAATACGATAATCCATTACCAGGGCCCTGGACTCATATGGACAGAGGATAAACGCAAGCCAGCTCCAAGTTTTAATTTTTTACACAGGGTAACTTCCAAAGAAGAAAAAAAAGATGACGGAATTGCACACTTATTTTAATTTGACAAAATTGAATAAACATTATAAAATGAGATTATTAATAGAATAAAATAATAAAAAGGAAGTGATATTTAATGAAAAACAATCGGTATTTAACTGCTTTTGATATCGCAGATATTCTCGATGTAAATCGGGCAACAGTATATGAATGGATGAAAAAGGGGTATATAGAGTTTAGCTTAGCTGGAAATTTACAAAAGGTAACAAAGGAAAATTTATTAAAATATTTAGAAAAGATAGGTAATTCTCCGGGTGCAATGAAAGACTTTGAAGAAGACATAGACAATTATTTTAGGCAAAAAGACGAGATCAATAAATATTTATCTGAAGTTGAGCAAGGATCAGAAGAAGAAATCATTCGTTATGCCAGAATAAATTCCACTAAGGAAACCAGAAAGGTGAACAGATGGAAAGATGAAATAAAGGATATCTTAGAGATATATGAAAAAATACGCAAAGCTTCTAACGGACAACCTTTTCAGGGATTTAGTAAAGAAGAACTCAAAAAAGGTAAGAGGGTTAGATAATGGGTAAATTAAATGATGAACAATTGCTGGCTAAAATCAAAGAATTAGAACTCGAGGAGTCTTTTTCTTCTTATGTTGAAAAATACAAAGATAAAAAAGTGACCGAGGCTTTG
>CAZAJW010000050.1:0-3170 GCA_964485485.1 uncultured Atribacterota bacterium
TGTATTAACTCGCGATAATCGTAGACATTCAAATCATCGCTCTTACCAACCAGGTAACTAGTAATCTCGTAAATTTTTTCCCATTGCTCCAAGGCGAACAAGTCATTCATAAGTGCATCTGTCATTAATAACGCCTGACGGGTCATTTCTCTACCATCAGATACAGCATTATCTGTTTCTCCTGGGTGAAGTTTGAAATCAATTCGTCCTAACCACATCATGGCCTTAAAATATCGTTCGAATTTCTCATTTCGGGTATAATGCCCTCGAGTTTTGTATTGACTATAATCCTCGTAGGCATAAGGAGTATCATATATGGAAGGATTTTCTACATAGGTTAATAGCTCTCGAAAAGCCAGTCCCTTTTGTCTTTCAATGTTTTCTAATTCCTTATTTACTATTTCTTCTAATTGATAGTCTATAGAAAAATCGGGATCAAATTGTTTCTTGGCTACAGCAAAAAACCCAATATTTAACCGGGCGGCTTCTTTGGTTTTAGGATGTTTTGCCTTTTGGTATTGCTGAATAGAATATTCTAATAATCGGTCAATCATTTGTTCTGAATCTTGATATAATTCCTCTATCTCTATGATGCGCAATATATAATCAAAAAAGATGTGGGCAGTATGAAAAATAGAATCAGTAGTAACAAAAATCGGGATATTTTGATTTTTGCATTCCAGATATACATCTTTAAAATTATCTTTATCCCCCGGAACAACAACAAAATGATTTTTTTGAAGCTGTTCTAAGGCAGCCGGGGATAACTGAATTGAATTATTTTTAACTAATTGCATTCCTTCTTCTGATTCTTTATATATGTTTTGAGAATTTGCTGCTGAAAATGCATTAAAACAGAGAAAAACAATAAAAAGTATTAATAAAAATCTTAATGTATAGAGATATTTTTTATTCATAATTATTACCTCTTTCTATCAATAATTTTTGTGTACTGTTTTAATCCTAATAATATAGTTATCATCTATTCCTACTTGCAATATTTTAGTTATCAATGACTACCTTATGATAAAGTATTAAAAGAATCAAACAGATTATTTTTATTTTTATATAACTGAGATATTAAAAATTTGTCAATTATAAAATATTCCGGTAGATCGAAATTTATCTAGACAATATCTATTATACTTCACTTCCAATAATTCTTTAAGTTTAAGTCTTTTCTAATTCAAATATGAGCCCAAAAACAAGAGTTATACTGCTAATATTTTATCAAATAATCTATAAATCTTTCGAAATTCTTTTCCTTGTAATTAAAAATTATATTTAAAGACATGAAACACTGTATCAAAGCGATTTTTGTTTCAGGATAACTTAATAATTATTAAAATAAATATGTTTTTACTTATATGTATGATAAAAAATAAATTTTTAATGCCCCTTGGTTATTACAATCAACAAGGCCAGGATTATTCCCGCCAGAAAAGCAATAATCGAATGTTTGCTTTCATGCCCTCTCGCCTCAGGCAAAAGATGAGAAGCAGAGACATAGACTAATACACCAACAACAAAGCCAAGGGCTAGGCCTAAAATAGAAGGCCTTAATGTAGCAACAAAAGGATAGGCAATAAATGCTCCTAGGGGAGTCGTTAGGGAGGCTCCAAGGAAGGCATAAAAGATTGCTTTTTTCTCACTGATACCTCCTTCAATGAGGACGGAAAAGGTAATAATTCCTTCTGCAAATTCGTGAATAACTAGTCCTGTTCCCGCTAAGAAGCCGGTAAGTATGCTGTTACTAAAGGTAACTGCGTAAATCATTCCATCTACAAAAGAATGTATTGCAATTCCTTCAACTGCAGTAATGCCAAATGCCAGTGATTTCTGTTTGGTTTTATACTGGATAAACTTATTACTGAAAAACATAAACAAAAATCCGAGTAAAGCAAAGAAACCTGCATAATAATTTTTCTCTACCGCTTCAGGAAAGGCTGATATCAAAGGAACTGAGATCAAGACACCGGCAGCAAAACACATAAAATAAGCTTTTGCCTTTTCTGCCCATTCCTTCTTTTTATAGATGGTCAATATTCCCAATCCATTAATGATGGCAGCCGAAATAGCAAAAATAGCTATCCAGGTAAATGTATTAAACTCAGACATATATTTCCTCCTCTATTTTCATTTTAGAACATGCGTCAATATCAAGGCGCCCAAACTAATAATCTGCAAAGATAGTAGAATGCAGAAGATATGTTTTCTGGTATTTTTTAGCCAGTGTAAAAAGAAATTTTAGTTTTGTTATTGAATCCGAGATATTTAAAAAATATTCCTTCTCTTCAGAAATTGTTTCTTTCTTAAAATAACCCCATAAATGCTGGATAGTATTTTCCAAAGCTTTTTCTGGTACTTCCAGTTTGATATATCCTTGAATTTTTAAAATCAAATCACCTTCCTGTTGAATTGGAAGATTCTGCTTATTTTCCATTAAACCCTGAACCTCTTTGTAATATTGATAACCTCTTGCCATGACAGAATACTTATGATGTGCCCAGAATTCAGTTACGTTTCTGGGAAGGGGTATCCGTCCTTTTTGAGTTTTTGCGGTATATTTCTTATGTAATATTGCAAATTGTTCTGCGGGTAAATCAACGTATGAAATATTACCTATGTTTTTATTATCCTGAATATTTCCGGGGAATGGCAATGCGCTCTTATGATTAAACTCTCTTAAGATCATCTCTTTAACCACCAGATTATGCCGAAGAACCAGTTGAAGAAGATATCCTTTCCATCTTTTTGTTTCCGGATGCTGGGAATATCCCTTCTTTCTGCTCCTAATAATATTGTATAATGCATGTATTTCCACATGCTCTCCCAAAAGACTTTTGTCCGACAAATAACCGGGATGGATATCCCATACTCTCATATTGATTGACCTCTTCTTTTTGGATAGTTTTATTTTACACTATATTTTTAAATGATAATATTATTGATTATATATTTTCAGGCAATACAAATTGCTATTTTGAGCTTCAGTTAAAAAATGTCAGATAGCTTCTCTTCATCTTTATTTATAGTAAAACCATGTTTATTTAACCATGACCGTTTTCTTAGCAAGTGACTTTTCATGGTTAAATGAACAAAAGCTTTGTAAAATCACTAGAAAATGTGTACAATTAAAAAAAATGCTCTTCAATAACTATAATTATATC
>CAZAJW010000051.1:0-3456 GCA_964485485.1 uncultured Atribacterota bacterium
ACTTTCTTCTTCACGCGCATAACCAGGAAATTTAAAAATTGCTGATGCAAGGTTTGATTTCAGATGAAGGTGAAAACCTATCATGACATTATCAATTACTGTTAAATTGTTCATAAGCCTCATATTTTGGAAGGTTCGGGCAATACCTTCTCTGGCAATTTTATCGGGTTTCATCCCTGTAATATCTTTATCTTGGAAATAAATCTTGTTTATTGTAGGGGTATATATTCCGGTAATCATATTAAAGACGGTCGTTTTTCCGGCTCCGTTTGGACCAATTAATCCAATAAGCTCTCCCGGTTCAACTTTTAATTTGAAATTATTTACAGCTGTTAAACCACCAAATTTCATCGTTATACTGTCTACATTTAATAAATCCATTATGTAGCACTCCCTTCAGATGAGTTCTTGTTAGAGAATAATCTGCTAAAAAATTGAAAAAATCCTTCCCATGAAAACTCGACACCTCCTAATAAACCTTTTTGTTTATACAATATAATGATTAGAAGAAGAGCCGCAAAGGTTACCATCCTTAATCCTGGTATACCTGGAATTTCAATTGAGCCAATATTAAAGCCTGCTTCTATAGGACGTAAATATTCCAAAAAAATATTAAATAAAAAGGCTGCAATTACTGTTCCGGTAATGCTGCCAAAACCGCCTAGCACGACCACAATCAAAATATTAAAAGTCATTAAAAACATAAATGCCTTCGGGTCAATGGTCGTTAGCAGACAGGCAAATAATCCCCCGCCAACCCCGGCAAAAAAACCGCCAATGGTAAATGACATTACTTTATGATAGGTAAGATTAACGCCTGCAACTTCAGCTGCAATCTCATTTTCCCTTATTGCCATCAAAGCTCGGCCGTAACTACTATTAATCAATCCTTTTATAATATAAATAGTAAAAACTGCCACACCTATTGTCCACCAGAGATTTGTGAACTCTGGAATCCCTTTAATTCCCAATGCACCATTGGTGACCTGAGGAATATTATTGGCAATAATTCTGATAATTTCCGCAAATCCTAATGTAGCTATGCCTAAATAGTCCCCTTTAAGCCTTAATACTGGTAATCCTATTAAAAATGCTGCGAGAGCGGTAATCAATCCACTAAAGAATAAGGCAAGGATAAAAGGTGTATGCATTATCGAAAATGGCCAGGCTAAAGGTTCAATGATAAAAATCATCTCTTTATAATAAGGAGGAAGTACTAACAAGGCAGTGATATAGGCCCCAATGGCCATAAACCCGGCATGGCCGAGGGAAAATTGACCGGTAAACCCGTAAATTAAATTCAAACTTACCCCTAAAGTAATATAGATAGCACTAAGGTTAAGAATCCTCAGTTTATAGGCATCTAAATAACTTTGGGCAAGATACACTAATATCCCCAATACAATCAAAGCCAATATGGTAAATATTTTTGTATTTCGTTTTTTCATTATATTACACCTTTTCCTGTACATTTTTGCCTAAAATACCATCAGGTTTAAACAGTAGAATTAGAATCAGTATCAAAAAAATAAAAGCATCTCTAAATCCTGATAATGCCGGGAAAAAAGCAACAAACAATATTTCAGACATGCCCAAAATTAAACCGCCCAACATCGCTCCCGGTATATTTCCAATTCCCCCTACCACGGCTGCAATAAAAGCCTTTAATCCGGGTATCATACCCATCCAGGGAAATAATTGCGGAAACCGTAATCCCCATAGGATACCACCCACCGCTGCCAGGGCAGAACCAATCATAAAAGTTATAGCTATGGTTCTATTAACATCAACCGACATCAATCTGGACGTTTCAATATCTGAAGATATTGCTCTCATAGCTAAACCGGTCTTTGTTCTATAAACAATATAGATTAATAGAGCCAAAAATATAGCGGATACGATTACTGAAGCAATAAGCGTTGATTGTATACGAATTCCACCAAACTGGAATAAGGTTTTGAAAAATTCGGGACGATGAACAGATCTGGGAATTCCGGAAAAAACAACAATGGCTAAATTCTGTAGAAAGAAAGATACCCCAATTGCTGAAATTAAGACAGAAATCTTAGGAGCATCCCGCAAAGGCCTATAGGCAATCCTTTCAGATAACATTCCGGTCATGGCAGTTAAAATTATAGCAACGATAGCTGATGCCCACCAGGGTAAATGAAAAATCAAGTACCCAAAATAAAGAAAATAAGGCGCTAGCATAAAGATTTCTCCATGGGCAAAGTTAATTAACAATAAAATACCATAAACCATAGTATACCCTATAGCAATCAAAGCATATAGGCTTCCCAGGGATAAACCATTTGCTACATTCTGCAAGAATAAATTTAGTGACATAGCATTCTCCTTATAATTACTTAGAATTGTTATTATATAAGTATTATAAAATAACAAAGATATATTGAATCTTAAATTTAGCAGAGCCTAGATATCAATATTTTTTACTGTAGACAGAAGAGAAGAGATAGAGTTCAATTCTATCTCTTCTCTCTACAGCATCACTAATTATCTGTCGTATTAGGGATTAACGGTATCAAAATATTCATAGTCTCCATCTACAATTTTTACTAAAACAGCAGATTTAACTGCATCACCAGTTTCATTTATCGTAATGGACCCACCTGCACCACGGAAATCTTTAGTTTCTGCTAGAGCATCCCTGATAGCCACCGGATCCAATGAACCGGCTCTTTCAATGGCATCAATCATTAAATTATAAGAATCATAGGTAAGAATAGCTACAGCATCCGGGGTCAAATCATATTTTTCCCTGAAAAGCTCAGAAAATTTTTCACCCTCCGGGTTAAGTGGTTGATCTTCAGCAAAAAAAGTACTGGCAATCAAACCTTCAGCCGCATCTCCTGCTAATTCTATTAAAACTGGATTATGCAATGTATCGCCACCTAAATACATACCTTCATATCCTAATTCTCTTCCCTGGATTGCAATTAAGGCAACATCTCCAAAATAACCGGGGAAGAAAAGCGCTTCCGCCCCTGAATCGATAATCTGACTTAATTGGGCACTAAAATCCTGGTCCCCAGTATTATATTTTGTGTCGCTGACTATTTCTCCACCCAACTCCTCATATGTTCTTCTATAGAAATTTGCCAAACCTACTGAGTAGTCCTGGGCTATGTCAACCAACAGTGCTGCCTTAGTAATTCCTAAATCATTATAAGTATAACGGGCCATTACTTCGCCCTGAAAAGAATCGATAAAGCAAGTACGGAACACAAAATCTTTTCCCTGAGTAACTAACGGATTTGTTGCAGTACCGGAAATCATCGGGATTCCTGCTTTATCGGCAACTTCTCCGCCAGGAATTGCCATACCGCTACCGTAGCTGACAAAAACTCCCACTACGTCATCTCTCTCAATGAGCCTGGAAACCGCACTGGCTGCTTCAACCTTATCACTCTTATTATCAACCAAGACTAATTCAAC
>CAZAJW010000052.1:0-3197 GCA_964485485.1 uncultured Atribacterota bacterium
CATCAATGTTGCGCCCAAAGCTAATTTAGGATTAGTAGTTAGCCCAGCAGCCCTGGCATATAAGCCCATTGAACCAGTCCAGATACTCAAAGGTAAAATTAAGATGGCTGCCAGCACCGGAGCTAAGCGGGCTACCTTCCAGTTTTTAGCACCAAAAGAATAGTTAATCGTAGCTTGGGCAGCAGGTATTCCCAAAACACCCCCTAAAAAGTAACCCAGGACTGCCATGCCTCCAAGACTAAAGGGACTAAATAAACTAACAGCATCCAAGCCTGCTCCATTAAGAGCATTTGCCAAACCGGCATAACCAGCAACGCCTGCTGAGGTAGATAGAAGAGGAATTTCCTTTTGCATCACCCACCAGAAAGCAAGAGGAATTCCGGTTCCAATGGTAAACATAAACGCTACACTGGTAAAGGCTACTGACCACATACCCGCAGCTAGAAGATAAACAGTCATAGCCAGACCACATATCAATACACTTAGTTGTAAATTCAGCCCGGTAACACTCGCTACCAGTGAACCAAGGGCAGTCATCTGGATAATGGTAAAAAACCAGTATCCTACTACATTAAGAACAGAGGAAGCTTTCCAGGTCTTAATGTCATACAGATAGTAGAGGTATTCCGGTACGGTCACAACATTGTATTTGCGATAGTAATGGGCAAAGGCAAAACCAAAAAGCATAAGACCACAAGCGGATGCAATATGATACCATATTACACCCATACCCTGATTAAAGGCTACTTCAGCTGTTCCTATTGTTCCCAGACCACCCATGTATTCAGCTGCAATAGAGACTGCCACAAACATGACCCCAAGATTTCGACCGGCTACCAGAAGATCCTCAGAGGCCTTGACTTTACGTACAGCGAAAATCCCCAAAAAAATAATAAAGAAAAAATAGACGATAAGAATAATTAACTGAATCGACATAACCGACTATGTCCTTTCTTATTAAATAGCCATAAAGGTAAGAATGATTCCTAAGATAAAGATTATTAAATAGAACAACAAAAAGGGTTTATCGGTCTGGTCGAATAGAACTAATTGTTCCGTTTCATCAGAAATAGATTTTTCATCTTCTAAAAAGTCTTTTCCGAGAGAATTTGAAATAACCTTATCCTCCTATCACCAAATATATTAATTATATAAATTATATTCTGGCTATTTTTCACTGCTTTAGGGGAACAAAAGCTCTACTCTCTATCCTTCCCCTTTCATCGATAAAGCATTTTAATAACAATATATCATCAGTAATTATTAATATTTCAAGATAATTTTTTATCTTATCAGGAATAAAGTTCAAAAGGAGATACTACTGCTTTGCCATGTTCTTTTCTTGTCTTGTGTAATCTTTCTATTTGATTTTCCAATTCTTTATTGAATTCAGTATCTGACATAGTGATGTTTGAGAAAACATTCTGCATTCTGCTCATCTTTTCCAGGTATTTGTCAATTCTCAGAGAAAATTGCTTAATATAATCTTCTTTAGCATATTTTCTGTCCAATTCCTGCAGAAAAAGAGTTTTTAAATCTTCGTAGAAAGGAATTCTTCCAACCGGTGTTTCGATTGCCTCAAATTCACCATGAACTCTGCCTTCAGCCCAGACCATCCATACTACTTTATCAATTTTTGCATTCATGAAATGACCCTGGTCATCCTTTAAAAAATAATTAGTCGCATATATCTTTGGCACTCTGGTGAGGTTTTCTTTAAATGATAAATGATTCTTTATATAATCCGCAAATGGAATTGAGATAAAATCAAGATTGGCCATGGGATTATGTTTTCTAACCCCCTGCTTACCTAGAGTTGCAGCGGTCGTTTCTGATTCAACTGTAGCCCCTATAAATACACCATGATTCCAATCAAGTGATTCTACTATCGGTATCGAGGTATCTGAATCCCTACCACCATAAACGAAACCGTCAACCGGTACTCCTTCCGGGTTTTCTGCCTCCGGATCTATGTTTTTTAATTCACCCAATCGAATAGTATAGCGTGCATTTTTATGAGAAGGATCAATCACATTACCGTTGACATCTTTTTTACCTGAATACCATTTCCCACTGTAATTAATCCCTTCTTCTGGAATATCTTTTCCCATTCCCATCCAGTAAGGGATACCATCCTTTATGAGAACATTGGAAAAAATAATTTCACGTTCTGTTGTTAATGCTTGATAAATTACGGGGTCATCTTCCGGGTTAACATCTGCAATAATACCGAAAATCCCTTTCTCCACATTTGCTGCCCTAACCTCACCGTTAATTTTCTTCATATAAGCGATATCATCACCAACTATAGTTTGACCTGGTAACATGGCGGTGCTGGTTTTACCGCAGGCACTCGGGAAAGCACCGGTAAAATAGGTTGTTCTTCCTTTTCTACCATGAACACCCATAATAAACATATGTTCTGCCAGCCAACCCTCTTCAGAAGCCTTATTAATAGCCAAACGGAAAGCTAATTTTTTTAATCCTATAGAATTACCGGCATATTGATTATTTACAGAATAGACACTGTTTCCCTCTAAATCTATATATATTCGTCTCTTATCGATGTCTATGCTAACATTGTTTTCCAGTCTTCCAGCAGAATGTAAAAAGAAGAAAAATTGATTAGAGCCTTCTAAGTCCTTAAATCCCTCGTAATTGTTTCTATATAGTAAATCTTCACTATGTGCTACATAAGCAGAATCAGTAATCTGTAAAGCAGGAATAGAAAATAAAGAATGCGTTGGGCCTAGAGAAAAGAAACGTACCAGCATTTCCTTGCCTCTCATGCTTCCTTTAAAATAAGATTTAATTTCTTTTAATCCCTCATCCTTGTCAATAGAATTAATATCAATACCCCAATCCACTTTTTTGGATAAGAGGTAACGAGTATTTTCCTTATCTCTACCCTGGTCATAATAACCATCAAAATGAACAGTATGTCCCGTTAATTTTAATTTTTCCTCTTCTTTGTTTTTTAAAGCTAATTCTCTTACATATTGAACATCTTCCGGAGAATCAGTAATTATGCTGACCTTCTCCGGTTGGCATAATATAATTGCTTCTTCAACTCTTTTAACTACATAAGGATTATTTAGAACTTCGAGCTTCTTTTGATTTATCTGATCCATCTCTTAGCCTTCCTTCCTCTTTTGAAATAAATAAATCAGAATATTTTATAAGTTCATTGATTTATA
>CAZAJW010000053.1:0-25905 GCA_964485485.1 uncultured Atribacterota bacterium
ATTTTCGAACAAATAATTTCGAGCGCCCGTAGCTCAATGGATAGAGCAGGGGCTTCCTAAGCCCCGTGTTGGAAGTTCGACTCTTCTCGGGCGCTCCATTATTATTATATTTATTTTCAAATAAGAGCATTTAGATGTAAGAGAGGAAGAACAAAATTGAATAATAAGGTTAATGAACATTTGAAAAACCTTATAAGAGAAGCTGTCCAAAAAAATATTCAGGATAAACAATTCGATTCAAAGGAAATACCTACCGTTATTCTAACTACCCCTAAAAATCCCGAACATGGTCATTTGTCAACAAATATTGCTTTACAATTAGCAGGTTTTTTGAAAATAAATCCAAGGAAAATTGCAAATCTCATTGTACAGGAAATAGATAAAAATAATGAAAATGTTATAAAAAAAATAGAAGTAGCCGGAGCAGGGTTTATTAATATCTATTTAAAAAGCAATGTATTACATCAGGTATTAAATGAGATTATGATAAAAGGAGAGCATTTTGGCTGTTCAGATACTGGTAAGGGTGAAAAGATAATGATTGAATTTGTTAGTGTTAACCCTACCGGACCATTACATGTTGGCCATGGAAAATGTGCGGCTGTTGGTGATGCATTGGCTAAAATACTAAAAGCGGCCGGTTACAGGGTAACAACAGAATATTATATTAATGATCATGGCAAGCAAATGGATATTCTGGGAGAGTCAGTTCTGGCACGTTATCGTGAGCTTCTCGGCGAAGAAATAGAGTTCCCGGAAAACGGATATCAGGGAGAGTATATAAGTTCATTAGCAGAGAATATTAATGAGGAATATCAAGAACAATTTAGTGATAAAGACCTTCTTGACAATGTTCAATTTTTTAAAGAATATGCCCGTAAAAAAATTCTACAGGATATCAGGGATGATTTAAATGCTTTTGGGGTGGAGTTTGATAATTGGTTTAGCGAAGAGTCTCTTTATACCTCTAATAAAGTCCAACCAGTTATTGAACGACTACTAAAAAAGGGATATGTTTATCGTCACAAAGGTGCCTTGTGGTTCAAAGCTGTTGAATTTGGGGACGAAAAAGATCGAGTCGTAATAAGAGAAAACGGAGAACCAACCTATTTCGCCTCTGACATTGCTTACCATGATGATAAATACAAAAGAGGATTTAAGACATTAATTGATATTTGGGGAGCCGACCATCACGGATATATCAAGAGAATGAAATCAGCCATTCAAGCTTTGGGCTATAAGCCGGATTCATTTCAGGTTTTACTGGTTCAGTTTGTTACTCTAATTAAAGAGGGTAAAATTGTTGGTATGAGTACCAGGGGCGGGAAATTTGTCACATTGGAAAATTTAATGAAAGAAGTAGGGAAAGACGTAGCGCGTTATTTCTTTTTAATGCATAGCCATGATAGTCACACCGAATTTGACCTGGATATAGCAAAATCACAATCAATGGAAAACCCTGTTTTTTATATACAATACGCCTATGCAAGAATTTGCAGCATAATAAAAAAAGCCAAGCTGAATGATATTGTATTGGATGATAAAATAAAAGAAGAAATTAATTTAGAATTACTAAATAAAAAGGAAGAACTGGAGTTAATTAAAAAATTAGCCAATTTTAGAAAAGTAGTTGAGAAAAGTGCAATACATTGGAAACCTCATATGGTTGCCAGTTACTTGCACGAATTAGCTGCCGAGTTTCATAAGTATTATACAGAATATAAAGTTATTAGTGAGGATAAAAAATTGTCAGGTGCTCGATTATATCTGGTTCATTGTGTCAAAATTGTCCTGGAAAATGCGCTTTTTTTATTAGGAATTCAAGCCCCGGAAAAAATGTAAATATAAATTGAGGATGATATGAAAAATAATCGATTTGTAATTATTACCGGCCTTTCTGGTGCAGGCAAAAGTGTTGCAATTAAATGTTTTGAGGATTTAGATTTTTTTTGTGTTGACAATATTCCTCCTCAATTGATTCCCAAATTTTCTGAAATGTGTCTCAAATCCCGGGGTAAACTGTATAAAATAGCATTTGTGGTTGATATACGAGGAGAAATATTTTTTCGGGAAATTGATAATTCTTTAAAAGAACTCGAAGGGATGAAAATTCATCCTGAAATACTATTTCTCGATGCAAAAGATGAGGTTATAGTTAGAAGGTTTAGTGAAACTAGAAGGAAGCATCCTCTGCAATTTTCCCAAAGTATCCTTGAGAATGTTAATCAAGAAAGAAAAAGATTAAAAGAATTAAAGTCAAGAGCCAGCATGATTATTGATACTTCCCATTTAAATCCCAGACAACTAAATATTGAAATTCAGAGATATTTTCAAAGAAAAACAACTAAGGGAATCCAAATTAGTTTGATGTCTTTTGGTTACAAATACGGGATACCTATTGATGTGGACTTGGTCTTTGATGCCAGGTTTCTTCCTAATCCCTATTATAATAATGAATTGAGCGAACTTTCAGGGAAGGACGATAAAATTAAAGATTATTTGATGCAATTTCCAGTTACCCAGCAATTTATTGAGCGATTCTTCTCACTCATCGATTTTATCATTCCTTATTATGTTAAAGAGGGCAAAAATTACTTATCCATTGCTATTGGTTGTACCGGGGGAAGGCACCGCTCGGTATTTTTGGTTGAACAATTTCACCAATTGTTAAAACCCAAAAACTATAATATTTTTGTGAGACATAGAGATATTAAAAAAGAAGAAAAAAGTTATAAAGAGAAGCTATAAAATGAATTTAAGGCCTTTTCATTTCATGTCTCTAGGGAAGTGGTTTTACCCGGGGATGCGGGTAAAACGTTTCTTGCTTATAGTCTTAGCAGGAATCATCTTGATGGCAGTAGGCTTAATTTTTCTTATTGACCTATCAAGATTTTTATGGATTAAAAATCAAATAAGGAATTTGTTTGTATATTATCAAGTTGCTCCACACCTTTCTGGTTTTATTTTACTTATTATTGGTTCTGCACTTGTTATTCTGGGTATCTCAAATATGAATCGTTCTATTTTGAAAAGAATTATTCCTCAGCAAGTTGACCAGATTCCTGAGATTATTTATTTGCAAAGGAAATTGGAAAAAGGGCCACATATAGTTGTAATCGGAGGAGGAACCGGTCTTCATACTTTGTTAAGAGGGTTGAAACAGTATACCAGCAATATTACTGCAGTGGTAACTGTTTTTGATAGCGGAGGCAGCTCAGGCCAATTGAGGGAAGAATTGGGGGTTCTGCCGCCGGGTGATATTAGAAATTGTCTTGTTGCCCTTTCCGAAAAGGAATCTTTGATGACCCAATTATTTCAATATAGATTCAAAAATGGTAGTTTACAGGGGCATAGTTTTGGAAATTTATTTATTACTGCTATGTCTGAAGTTAGTGGAGATTTTCCGAAAGCTGTGGAAAAATCGAGTGAAATTCTAGCTATACGCGGGAAAGTGTTACCTTCTTCAACAGATGACGTAGTTTTGTGTGCCCAATTAGAGAACAAGACATTAATCAAGGGGGAAGACAACATTTCAAAAAGCAAAGATAGAATTGAAAGTATTTTTATTCAACCACCTTCTATTTTACCATTACCTGAGACCATAAAGGCTATCAGAGAAGCTGATTCTATTATCCTTGGTCCCGGAAGCCTCTATACAAGTATTATTTGTAATTTATTGGTGAAGAATATACCAGAAGCGATATGTCAATCAAATGCACTTAAAATATATGTTTGTAATGTAATGACACAAATTGGAGAAACGGATAACTTTACCGCATCTATGCATCTAGAAAAATTAACAAAATATTTACATCAAAACTGTATTGATTATGCTCTGGTTAATAAATCGATATTAAGTAAAAAAATTGCCGCAAAATATCAGAAAGAAGGTGCATATATGGTTAAGGATGATTTGCAAGCCAAGTTTGGTAATCGAACAAATATTATCCGGCAGGAATTATTATCTGAATATAATTATGCCCGACATGATTCTAATAAAGTAGCTGAATCAATTATGGAAATTATTCATAAGGAGAAAAAGTAATAGAATGTATTTTTCTTCCCTGGTAAAACAGGAATTAGCACGAATTATGCCTCAAAATATACTAGAACAAAAAGGCGAATTATTGGCTTTTATTAGGCTAAAGGGGCTAATCAGTCAATCTGATGGAGGTTTGTCAATTATTCTGGAAAATCCAGTTATGATTAAGGTTGTTTACTTTTTATTCAAAAAACTATTTAACTACGAAGTAACAATTGATACTATTAGAAAAAGAAATAAAAAAAAGATTTATCTTATAACTGTACCGGATTCTAAAAAAACAAAATATATTTTAGATGAATTCAGTTTAAAGGTAAATTTACAGGGAAAAGTAATTGAAAAGCGAAAAATGGTAATTAGTGGAAATAAAATGTTCACTGAAAAAATTTCTCCCAGGGCTTTTTTACGCGGAGCTTTTTTGGCAGAAGGTTTTCTAAACGACCCTGAAAGAATGTATCATCTGGAAATATCATGTTACCGTAGAGAGGAAGCTGAAATTATACACGATATTTTAGAAAGTGCTTCTTTTTCTGTAAAAATAGGCCGTTGGCAGAAAAAGTGGGCTGTATATATTAAAAAAAGTGAGCAAATTTTTGAGTTTTTGAGATATATTGGTGTACAAAGGGCTTTACTAAATTTTCAGGATATTATTGCCAGGAAAGATCTTTTAAATACAATCAATCGATTAGTTAATTGTGAAACAGCCAATTTAGATAAGACAATTCTTTCGGCTTCCCGACAGTTATTGTATATCGACATTGTTAAACAACATATTGGATTGGACAATTTATCGATTAATCTGACAGAAGTAATCGAGGCCAGGTTGAACCATCCCTATGCAAGTATTCAGGAACTTGCTAATATTGTTGGTGGTAGTATTTCTAAATCAGGGATTTTTCATCGTCTTAAGAAAATTCAACAATTGGCTGAATTATATTTGACGGAAGAGGTTTATCCATTAGAAAACAAATATAATACTAAATAGTATATTTGTAAAAGAAAAGCTCTATTTTTGTTTTTCTGGATAAACAGATTAAATCGTGTTATAATATTTTGTCATCGTTAAAGCCTTATTGTAGATAAATAGGAGGATTGTCAATGGATCAGGGAATGACCCTGGAACAAAGACAAGTATTACATCTAACCCCTCAAATGAGACAGTCTATTAAAATATTACAAATGGATGTAATCGAATTAAATCATTGGCTGGAGAGGGAATCACAGGATAATCCTGTTTTAGAAGTCGAATGGAATCAAATTAAAGAAAAAGATAAGGAATTTAGTCGAAACGATTATGAAGACAAAGACATTTCGAAAGAATATTTAAACAGGTCGCTTTTTTCTTATTATTCAGACCGCAGACATTTAACAAGAGACAACTCTATGTCTGTTGATTATGGAAAATATTCTCAATATTCTATTTCGCAGAACATTACATTGCACGAACACCTTATGTTGTATTTAAAACTAATTGTAGATAATGTTATAGATTATAAAATTGGCGAATACCTGATAGGCAATATAGATGAAAACGGTTATTTAGGCATTAGTTGTTTGGAAATCTCGGGGGATTTAAAAATTCCGGAAAAAAGGGTTAAAAAGACATTGGCAATGATACAAAATTGTTCAATACCAGGCTTGGGCGCAAGGAACCTGAGGGAATGCCTTTTACTTCAGCTTAAATACCTGAAATTTGAAAATAAAAATATTATTAAAAAGCTAATAACTTCTTACTTGAATGAATTAGCACGAAAAAATTTTAATAGAATTTGCAAAGAATTGCACCTATCCAATTATGAAATACAGTACTTATTGGATATTATTGTAAAAAACTTTGATCCTAAGCCAGGTAGAATTTTTTATCAAAATAGTGAATTGAATATTTTAATTCCCGATATTGTTATAAAAAAGGTTGACGACAAATACGAAATTATGGAAAATAAAACTTACTTTCCATCAATTAAGATAAATGTTCTCTATAAGAATATTTTATTGGAAGATAATCCGAAAGGTGATGCCAAAATTGGAGAATCCTTTTTAACTGAAAAGGGGAGTGAGCATCAAAAAACATTAAAATATTTAGAAAAAAAAATGAATTCAGCGCGCTGGATTATTCGATGTGTGGAACAAAGAAGAAAAACCGTTCTTGATATAACAAGGTTTATTATTGATTATCAGAAAGAGTTTTTGGAAAAAGGAGTTGCCTATCTGAAACCATTATCTATGCAAAAAGTGGCAGATGCAGTTGGCTTGCATGAATCAACGGTCTCACGGGCTATTAACGACAAAAAAATTCAGCTTCCCCGGGGATTCTATGATATGAAGTATTTTTTTTCCAAAGGGTTGCCACAAGAGAAAAATGAAGCTATATCAAATGAGAGAATAAAAAATATAATCAAAAATTATATTGAAACGGAAAATTCTTATTCCCCTCACTCTGATCAAGATATAGCTGATTTATTAAAAAAGAAAGACAATATTCAGATAGCACGAAGAACAGTTACCAAATATCGTAAATTACAAGGGATATCATCTGCAAAAATGCGCAGGAGATATAGAAAACAACAAATAATATAAATACAAGGAGGAACAAAGCATGAGTATAAAAGTTGGAATTAACGGATTCGGAAGAATTGGCAGAAATGTTTTTAGAGCTGCATTACACGACCAAGATATTGATTTTGTGGCGGTAAATGATATTACAGATGCCAATACATTAGCACATCTTCTGAAATATGATTCGGTACATGGTATTTTAAAAGATGAGGTCAAAGTTAAAAATGATGTAATTGAAGTAGCTGGAAGAGAGATAAAGGTACTAAGTGTTAAGGATCCGGCTAGTTTGCCCTGGAAAGATTTGGGAGTTGATATAGTTATAGAGGCAACTGGTTTGTTTAGAGACAAAGAAAGCGCTGGCAAACATTTATCTGCCGGTGCAAAAAAGGTTATTATTACTGCACCTGCCAAAGGAGAGGATATCACAATCGTTATCGGTGTTAATGAGCAAGATTATGACGACACAAAACATCATATTATTTCTAACGCATCTTGCACTACTAATTGTTTAGCCCCTGTAGTAAAAGTTCTTCATGATACCTTTGGAGTAGAGAAAGGTATTATGTCAACAATACATTCTTATACCGCCGATCAAGTGCTTTTAGATGGGCCCCATAAAGACTTCAGAAGAGCTAGGGCAGCTGCTCTTTCAATGGTTCCTACGACAACCGGTGCAGCAAAGGCTGTTACTCTTGTTATGCCTGAATTAAAAGGAAAATTGAACGGAATGGCCTTCAGAGTGCCTACTCCTAATGTGTCTGTTGTGGATTTATCGGTCTGGTTAAAAAAAGAAGTAACCGCTGAACAAATTAACCGATCTTTACAAGAAGCAGCCAAAGGACAGCTGAAAGGAATTTTAGATTACAATGAACTGCCTCTGGTTTCTACAGATTATAATGATAATGCCTTTTCATCTATCGTTGATGGTTTATCTACTATGGTTGTTGATGGCAACATGGCTAAAGTTGTTTCCTGGTATGATAATGAATGGGGTTATTCATGTAGAATCGCAGATCTTGTTAAGTACATATCTAAATAATCTCAGATTGTTAAAAATATTTTAAAAAAGAGACTAGTTAATATTAAAGGTTAGGCAGGGAAATAGTTAATAAGCAAAGCATAAGCCCTATGCCGATTTCCCTGCCTGGTCTATTATTTTTGGAGGATAGAATAATGCGCAAACCATTGATTGCCGGAAATTGGAAGATGAACAAAACAATTACTGAAAGTATTTCGCTGGTAAAGGAACTGGTTGATTTTGTTAAGGGATATCAAGAAACAGAAATTGTCATATGCCCCCCATATACTTCATTATGGGTAACCAAGGAATTAATTCAGGATGTTAATATACTTTTGGGTGCCCAGAATATGTATTTTCAGGATGAAGGTGCATATACGGGAGAAATATCAGCCAGCATGTTACAGAATATTGGCTGTGATTATGTAATAGTGGGTCATTCTGAAAGAAGGCAATATTTTCATGAAAGTTCTCAGGAAGTAGCCTGGAAGGTTCAGAAGGCACTTTCTTCTGGAATTAAACCCATTATTTGTGTAGGGGAGAAATTAGAGGAAAGAGAATCCGGTTCAGCTAGAGAAGTTGTTAAAGAAGAGGTAGAAGCGATATTTGAGGTTCTTAAATCCCAAGATGCCCCAGACGTTGTTTTTGCTTATGAGCCTATATGGGCTATCGGTACCGGCAAATCAGCAACCTCAAAGGATGCAAATGATATGATCCAATATATTCGCAATCTCTTAAAAGAAAAATATAATGAAAAAATTGCTGAACAGATAAGAATATTGTATGGCGGAAGTGTCAAACCAGAAAATATCAAGGAACTAATGGCTGAGTCGGATATAGATGGTGCCCTGGTAGGTGGTGCAAGTTTAAAAGCACTAACTTTTTCACAATTGGTAAAATTCAGGGAATAATTGCTCAGGCAATAAGAAGATAATATTTTTTATAATTGTATAAATTAAATTTTACAAGGTATCAGAAATTAGGCTCTTCTTATCTTGATTCGATGTTATAAATATGCTATGATTCATAAGCACATGAATTGTTTGACGTAATAATTAAAGGTATAAAAATTACAAAGGAGAGGATAGCTAATGCCGACATGGTTAATGCTTATACAAATTGCCACTAGTATAGCACTTATTGGTGTCGTATTATTTCAGTCTAGGAAAGCCGGTCAAGGTGGTGGAATTTTTGGCGGCGGAACATTTGCTGATCATAGAGGAAGAAAAGGCAAAGAAGTACTTTTGCTTAAAGTAACAACTGCAATTGCAGTTCTGTTTATGTTTTCTTCTATCATGATAAGCATTTATAGATAGGGAAAAGGATATAAAAAATTGCAATGAACCAGTTTATTAATTCAACCACCGAAATAAAACATTATAAAGTTGACCCTAATAGAAGATTATTTTCCGCTAATCATGATGAAATAGAAAAAGGACTAACTACAGATGTATATTTTATAAGGGCCCTGGAGATTCTTCAATATTTAAAATTGGATAACACTAGCGTTACAGCCGAAATATTTGCTAGGAAAAAAGGTATTTTTGCCGGTGCTCAAGAAGTATATAATTTGTTGAAGAATAAAAACATTAAGCTCTGGTCACTTCAAGAGGGAGACTCTTTTCTTCCTAAAGAGACAGTAATGAGAATAGAAGGCCCTTATAAGGAATTTGGAGTTTTTGAAACAGTAGTTTTGGGAATCCTGGCCAGCAGCTCCGCTTGGGCTACGGCAGCTAGGGCATGTCACGATGTTGCCCGTGGTAAAAAAATTATTTGTTTTGGGTCACGACATATACATCCTGCTGTTGCCCCTGTAATGGAAAGAGCCGCGATTATTGGAGGCATTGATGGAGCTAGTTGTGTTCTGGGAGCTAAACTGATGGGACAGGAGCCCCAGGGCACTATCCCTCATACTGTAATTATCATATCAGGAGATACGGTAAAGGCAGCAAAGGCATATAACGATTGTACTCCTAAAAGTGTTCCCCGGGTTATTTTGATTGACACTTTTAAGGATGAGGCAGAAGAGTCTATAAGGGTAGCCGATGCATTAGGCAAAGACCTCCTGGGTGTTCGTCTTGATACACCAAGTGAGCGAGGAGGAGTTTCTCCGGATTTGGTAAAGGAAGTAAGGGCACGATTAGATCAAGCAGGTTTTCCATATGTTAAAATATTTGTATCTGGTGGAGTTACTCCTGAGAGGATTAATATACTAAGTCAAGAAGCAGTTGACGCCTTTGGTGTAGGCAGCTATATCAGTGATGCATCTCCAATTGATATGACTCTTGATATTAAAGAAGTAGAAGGAAAACCGATTGCTAAAAGAGGGCGGATTCCGGGTAAAATTGAGAATAAAAAATTAGTTAAATTATTATAGTATCGTGTATCGAGTATGTAGTATCGAGTGAATGCGGGAGTAATTGAAAGTAATTAAGAAATGGGATTATCAGGATTAACTTTTTAGAAGAAATTATTTTCAGGCCTTTATAGCTAGTTAATTTCTGTGAATGTGGAGTAGTAAGAAAAAAGCGGTAGTTCTTGGACGAAGATTCTGGGAATAATTATTAGGTAAAATTCAAAATTTTAGATAAATAATAGGATTCATTTATAATTGCAAATTTATAGTATTAGATATTGTGTATATTAAATATTTTTTTGTCTTTATTTATTTTATTTTTTTACTCTATACACAATACGTGCGACACGATACTGATTTTAGACTCAATACTCGATACTCACGACTCGATACTAAAAAAATTGCCGGGATGGCGGAATAGGTAGACGCGCCAGCTTGAGGGGCTGGTGGGCAAATTGCTTGTGGGGGTTCAAATCCCCCTCCCGGCACCACTGATTTTTTTGAATATAAAAAATAAATAGAGTATAAATATGTTTTTAGAGGAGGTGTATACTTCCTTTTTGAATGTAGTTAGGTATTTTACCATAAAAAAATTAGGATAAGCTAGATGACAATTTTTCACCTGAAGACCAAAGTTGGAAGTCTTATTACTTAGATACAGCTAAAGTGTAAATAAGAAATCGAAAGAAAAAAAGAGCTAAAAAGTAGCAAAAAACAAACCTCCTTTAGGGGTTCTTAAAGCCACCCTCTTATACGGGTGCGATATTTACTTTACATTCTTAAAAGAAGACTGAAATCAAATGCATGAGAGATCGGTTGCTAATAATTTATTAAGTATTGTTTTAGAGAAGGCAAATATTGCTGGTAAGCAAAAAGAAGTGGAGTTAATTCGTATTGTAATGGGAGAGTTTACTATGATTAATGAGGAGCTTTTAATGTCTGCATTCTACCAATTATCAAAATCAACAAAGGCAGAAAAAGCAAGGATTGAGATTACCCGCTCTTCCTTAAAAGGCAAATGTCAGGATTGCCAAAAAGAATTTAACTTGAATAAAGAATATTTTAAATGTCCTTATTGTGGAAGTAGTTCAATCCAAATTATTAGTGGAGATGAATTGTATATCCAGGATATTCAATTAAGTGATAATGATTTTTGTTGAATAAATTGCATATAACAGTTTAAATATGGTATAATTTTTGAAGTATTTTTGTATTAGCAGAGTTTTTAATCTAAAACTAAAAAAATTTTGTATAAATCTATTAAGAGAAAAAAGGCATTTTTAGAAGTATTGTTAGAAACACAAAAAGAAATTAAAGACTTAAAGTGAGGTGAAGTGATGATTGGTTTTACTGCGAGTTTTATATTAAGTTTTGTTGCTTATTTATTTTTAACTGCCAATCGGGGAAATATTCTAGGTTTGTGGAGTCAATATGAAATGATTTTTGCAGTAATCGTTTCCTTGATTGTAGCCATAATTTCGACAAAGGTCTTGTTTCAGAAAAAAAGTTACCGTTTATTTAACCCATTGAGATGGGTTATTTTTTTGTTCTACTTGATTGGTCCTTTCTTTATTGCTATGGCTAAGGCTAATATTGATGTTGCCTATCGCGTTATTACCGGTAAGATTAACCCTGGTATTGTAAAAATATCTCCAGATTTGAAGAGTGATGCGGCTATTACCTTATTGGCAAACTCTATCACCTTAACACCCGGAACATTAAGTGTGGATATTGATGAAAAAAATAATGATCTCTACATACATTGGATTAATGTTACCAATCTCAAACCCCCAATAGAAGATATTTGTGGTAGCTTCCCAACCTGGGCTAGGAGGATTGCAGAATGACACAATTATTTAATATTTTTTTGATTACATCCGTATTATTGTTGCTGTTTATGTTGATTTCTTTGCTTCGTCTTGTTTTAGGCCCAACAGTACCGGATCGTGTAGTAGCTCTGGATACCATTAATACATTGATAATTGCCGGAATGATATTATTTGGCGCTGCAATGGAAGAAGTAATATATATTGATGTTGCGATTGTATATGCATTATTGTCATATATTGCCACATTATATATTGCAAAACATATGGAGAGGAGGGCGAAAGATAAGTGACAATTTTATCTATTATATTATTTTTATTTTTAATAATTGGATTATTTTTTAATGGATTGGGTTCAATTGGACTTATGAGATTCCCGGACGTTTATACCAGATTACATGCTGCCACAAAATGCACTACTTTTGGGTCTATATTTACCTCATTAGCGGTTATCATTTTTGGTTTTTATTTTTGGAAAGTAAGCGGTGACTCAAAGTACGGTGTTCTGGCATTGCATACTATTGTAGCCCTGGGTTGTTTGATTATAACAAATCCAACCGGAGCCCATGCAATTGCCCGGGCTGCTCACCGTAGCGGTGTTATGCCCAAACAGGCAGTAATAGACGAATTAAAGGAGGCAGACTTAAAATGAGTTTATTGGTAAGTTTTGCCCATGTCGCCGTATTGGTGATTATGATTATTGCGGCACTTTTGGCAGTTATTTTTAAAGATTTATTACCTGCAGTTATTGCTCTGGCTGTTGTTAGTTTACTACTTTCATTGGAATTTTATTTATTGCATGCACCTGATGTGGCAATCGCGGAAGCCGGGATTGGAGCGGCTTTAACGATGGCAATCTATATTTTTGCAATAAGAGCAACCAGAAAGTGAGGGTAAGATAATGAAGAAATCAATTTTTGCGCTAGCCTTAGTTTTTTTTGTGGCTTTTATGATTGTAGCGGCTTTTGGCATGAGGAATTTTGGAGAACCAATTGTCAGTGAAATGGATGATTATTACATTCAAAATGCCCAGGCTGAAACAGGAGCTAATAATGTAGTCACCACTATTGTTTTTGATTATCGAGGTTTCGACACGCTTGGAGAGGCCACTGTCTTATTTACAGCTGTACTGGGCATTACTGCATTATTCAGGGAGGTGGCTAAATGAAAAAGGAAATGTCTCGTATTGTTAGAACAGTGACAACACTGATTTATGGATTTATCATTGTTTACGGCTTCTATGTCATTGTACATGGTCATCTAACCCCTGGAGGAGGTTTCCAGGGTGGAGCAATTGCTGCTTCAGCATTTGCTTTATTGGTGGTAACTTATGGGGACCAGGGAGTCGAGGATTTTTTAAAAAAAGACATCCTCTCTCTGGTTGAAAGCACCGGGCTCATCCTCTTTATTGCCTTTGCCTTTTTTGGCCTGGGTGTAACTTTCTTTTATAATTTTATGGCAAACAGTGGAGGATTGTTTGGTAATTCAGCTATTATCGGTATTAATCCAGGTGACCTCAACACAGGTGGTACCATACCGATTATGAATATTGCTGTTGGTCTGGAAGTCTTAGCAGCATTAGGAGTCATTGTTCTTACCATGTCTGTAGGATCAAAAAATACAAAGAAAAAGGAGAATTCATAATATGATTGGAAATTTTCCTTATGTTGCAGTTGCGATTTTGATAGGATTGGGTGTCTACACTCTAATATTTAAGAAAAACCTGATAAAAATAGCCATAGGAATAACATTGATTGAGAGCGGCGCTAATTTATTTCTTATTACCCTGGGGTATAGAAAGGGATCGGTTGCACCTATATATACACAAGCTCCGGAGGGAATGAATATGGTTTTACCGACTCCTCAGGCTTTGACCTTAACCAGCATTGTTATTGGTGTAGCAACGACTGCTCTGATTCTTTCAATTGCTATGATTATTTATAAAAAATACGGAACGATAAATACCGATGAAGTGAGGAGGTTAAAAGAATGAGCAGCATTTTGACACATTCTCCTGCCTTAGTAATGGCTTTGCCTCTATTAGCAGCCTTTTTGACGCCTGTTGTAGGTCGTTTTAATCGCAAGATTTTGGGCTGGTTTATATCAGTTATATTGGGGTTGACTCTGGGAATTACTATATTGATGGCTATTCAGGTACTTACTAATGGTCCGATGATTTATGTATTTGGTGGAAGCGAAGCTGGATTAACCCTGCCCTCTGGCTATACTGTGCCCATACGAATCATTTTTCATATTGATGGTATGGGAATATTTATGGGATTAATTACTGCAATTGTTTCTTTTTTGGCAGCTATTTATTCTTTATCTTTTATGCAAAAAGAGAGCGGACTTGAAAAATATTATGCTCTTTTGCTTTTATTGGCAACCGGGATGTTTGGAATGGAATTTACTGGAGATATCTTTAATTTCTTTGTTTTCCTGGAAATCGCTTCAATTTCTTCAGTTGCTTTGATTGCTTTTAGAAGTACTTTTTCCGGAGAACCAGCTGAAGCTGGTTTTAAATATATGGTGGTAAGTTCAATATCTGCATTAATGGTATTATTTGCGGTAGGTTTATTTTATGGTCAATATGATGTTTTAAATATGGCCACCATTGCCAGTGTTATGCAATTTACTCAACTGGATAAAATTGCCCTAATACTTTTAGTAACAGTTTTATCAATGAAAGCCGGATCAGTTCCTATGCATATGTGGACTCCTGATGCTTATTCGGAGGCACCCGCAGCTATTACTATGGTTTTGGTTGCTGCCAGCCAGGCTAGTTTGTATGCTCTTTTTAGAGTATGTTTTTCTTTATATAATATTTCCTTAAATACTGTAACTATTGGATGGATTATTATTATCCTCGGTGTATTATCAATGTTTATTGGTGTTACTATGGCAATCATTCAAAAAGATATCAAACGCTTAATGGCTTATCATGCTATTTCTCAGACTGGTTATATGCTTTTAGGTGTAGGTGTAGGTTTAGCGGTTCTGGCTAATCCAGTTGCTTTGAATAGTTTTGGTATCAAGGCTATGGAAGGCAGTATCTTCCATATTATGAATCATGCAATGTATAAGGGGCTATTATTTCTAACAGCCGGTGCTTTGTTTTATAGGACAGGCACCAGAGATTTAAATAAAATGGGCGGTTTGGCAAATAACATGCTTTATACTACTATATTTTTTATTATAGGCGCTGCTGCTATTGCAGGAATACCGCCATTTAATGGCTTTGCCTCAAAATTGATTATTTATGAATCTGTCTATAAGTTTAATCCCTTATTATCAATCATTGCCATGTTAGTGAGCATATTAACTTTGGCTTCTTTTGTAAAAGTTTTTCATAGTGCTTTCTTAGGTCCAAAACTCGAACAATACAAAAAAGTTCAGGAAGTCCCGAAAAGTATGCTATTTGCAATGGCTACCCTGGCCTGTATCATTGTTCTTTTTGGTTTGTTTCCCGATGTCATTGTTAAAAATTTGGTTCATCCTGCAGTTATGGCATTAATTAATCAAACAAACTATACTGCAACTATATTGGGAGGAATTTAATATAATGATTGGTTTATTAGAAACAGGAAGCGGTTATTGGAATGCTATTACATGGGTAATAATGGTAATAGTTGTTGGACTTGTTGTTATTTGGCTAAGAAGCCATGGAGAAGATAAATATAAAAAAGACACAGATCAGACAAAACCTTTTCTTTCAGGAAATCCCGAAATAAGCAAAGAAGATTCCCATGTTGGCGCTAGTCATATCTACTGGGGGTTTACCGAAGCATTAAAACATTATTATCAGCCTTTAGTAAAGTTGCATACAGGAAACATTAATGATTATAGTGGCTGGATTGTATTGGTAATGGCTATTATTTTTATTGTAGTAGGAGTGAGTTAATTCAATGAAGTTAGATAAATATTTAGATCGTTCATTATGGGTATTCCATTTGAATACAGGTTCTTGTAATGGGTGTGATATTGAAATTGTTGCATTATTAACACCAAGATATGATGTAGAAAGATTTGGTATTAAACTAGTAGGCAGTCCCAAGCATGCCGATGTATTGCTGGTTACTGGCCCGGTTAATAGAAAAATGTTACCAAGATTAAAATTAATATATGAACAGACTCCTGATCCGAAAGCTGTAATAGTTGTAGGGACTTGTGGAACAAGCGGTGGAGTTTTTTACGATTCTTATAATCTTGTAGGACCAGTAGATAAACATATTCCCGTTGATGTATATGTTCCAGGTTGCCCGATAAGACCCGAAGCAATTATTAATGGAGTTTTAAAAGCCTGGCTAAAATTGGAAAGGGTAAGGGGCGCCTCCACATCTTCCACAGAAAAAGTGCAAAAGACAAGTGCCTAAGTGCATGAGAAATGCAGATAAGTTAATTAATTAATATTATAATATAACATAAAGGTTTGGTGAGGATATGGAATATATGAATCCGAAAGAATTATTGTCTTTTATGAAAAAAAATTTAAAAGAATCTATTTTAGATAGCCGTATCGATACAAATAAAGCGGGAATCAAGCAAGAAGAATTTTATAATATCTGGTTAGAAGTTGAGCCCAGTAAATTTAGGGATACTGTAAAATTACTTGCTAGTCTACAATACCCTCATATTGCAATTATTGCTGGAAATGATACCGGTGAATCAATTGATTTGGTCTATCTTTTTTCAATTTATTATGGAGAAAAATTTAAAGAAATTTCTGTTAATATAAAAATAAGTTTAGATAGGAAAAAACCATCAATTGGTACTATTACTGATTTAATCCCCGGTGCACAAACAACAGAAAGGGAAACAAAAGAAATGTTTGGAGTGGAATTTGTAGGGCTACCGGATATGCATAATATATTCTTACCGGAAGATTTTCCAAAAAATGTCTTCCCCTTCAGAAAAAATGAAAAAGGTTTGGATGAACTTGTTCAAAATGAAAGTTGAGGTGACAAAAAGTGAGTAAATCAACATATAAAGTTCCTATTGGTCCCATTCATCCATCATTAGAGGAACCTATGACTTTTAATTTTGAGATCTCTGGTGAAAAGATTAAATCAATTGATTTGGCACCCGGAGACAATCATAGGGGCATCGAATTTATGGGCAGAAATAGAAATATAATTCAGATTATCTATCTTGCAGAAAGAATTTGTGGTATTTGTTCTGCTTCTCATCCCTTTGCCTTTTGTCGGGCTGTGGAAAATGCAGCTGGAATCAGCGTTCCACCCAGAGCTGAATATATACGGGTTATTATAGCAGAACTAGAGCGCATTCATTCACATATTCTTTGGGCAGGAGTAGCTGCACATGAGTTAGGGTTTGATTCAGTACTGTATCTTTCCTGGAAAGTACGTGAGGAAGTCATGGATATATTAGAAATATTAACCGGAAACCGGGTTAATTATGGAATGTTTATGATTGGTGGAGTGAGAAGGGATATTTCTACAGAGCAAATTCCACGTATCGGAAAAACAATAGAATATTACAAGGAAGCCTATCAAAAATTAGAAGATGTTTTTTTACAGGACCCGAGCATTGCCATAAGAACCAAAAATGTTGGCGTTCTGACCTATGAAGAGGCGTTGAATTTAGCTAGTGTAGGTCCTACAGCAAGAGCTTCAGGTGTTAAGAAGGATGTTAGACAAGATCAACCATATTCTGCTTATGCAGACATGGATATCAAGGCTATTACTCCTGACATGTTTTCGGGAAAAGTTAATGGTGATGTTTATGATAGGATTATTGTTAGAGTTCTGGAAGTCAAGCAATCTGTTGAGATTATTGAATACTGTATAAATCATTTGCCTGATGGTGAAATATTATCTGAGAAAAAAATTGCCAAATTGTTAGGTACATTAAAGAAAGCCGAAGGTGAAGGTGTTGGCAGACATGAAGCTCCACGGGGTGAAGTTATTCATTATGTGAAACTAGGTGAAGGAGAAAGCCCGGAAGTCTGGAAAGCCAGGGCTCCTACTTATAATAACCTAATGTCCTGGGTCCCTATGCTGCAAAATCAGGAAGTTGCCGATATACCCATTGTCGTTGCTTCAATCGATCCTTGCATAGGATGTATGGATAGAGCTACTCTTGTTGATGCAAATACTTATCAGAAACAGGTATTAACAAGAGAAGAATTGAGAAAATTAAGTATTGAAAAAACCAGGAGGATGATGCAATGAGTGGAAGCGGTATGTTAATTTTTCTTCTTAAAATTGTTGGTGCGTTAGTCATAGCTGTCCTGGGAGTAATTATCGGGCTATTCTATAAGGGTGTTGACCGAAAATTAGCTGCATTAATGCAATCTCGAGTAGGGCCTCCCATCCGGCAACCTTTTCTTGATTTTTTTAAACTAATGATAAAGGAAAATATTGTTCCGGAGAATGCTGTACCATGGGTTTTTAATGGTGCACCAGTTCTTGCCCTTGTTTCAACGGTTACTATTTTATATTATATTCCCTTTGCCTCCATTCCCGCTTTACTGGGAGACTCGGGTGATTTGATATTAATTGCTTATCTTTTAGCCTTACCGGCTATTGCTTTGGTAGCTGGAGGTTTTTCATCTGGATCAACTTATGCCAGCATCGGTGCTCAAAGAGAGATGGTCATGATGATGAGTTATGAATTACCTTTAGTAACTACTATTATAGCTTTAGGATGGCGATTAAGCCTGGCTTATCCCGGAATAAATGTGTTTTCCTTAGAAATATTAAATGCTAATCCTATTTGGAATATAGTTGGACCATTAGGTTTTATAGGGGCTTTCTTTTTACTATTTACCCTTGCAATCGTTACTCCGGCAGAACTATCTATTGTTCCTTTTGATATCCCGGAAGCGGAAACAGAGCTGGCGGGTGGTATACTGGTGGAATATTCTGGTCGTAATTTAGCTTTGTTTGAATTAGCTAATGCCGTTAAAATGGTTGTAATGGCTGCTTTGACAGTTGTCCTATTTTTTCCTTATAATATTGCACAGTTATTTTCCGTTAGTGGTTTTCTGGCCACAATTATAGATATACTGTTCTTTTTTGTGAAATTGTTTGTTGTAATATTTTTTGAAGCAACATTTATTCGGGTTGCAGTAGCTCGTTTAAAAATAAATCAAGCCTCTGTAAGCTACTTGATATTTCTATCTACGATTGGTTTAATGGGCTTGTTGTTAATAGCTATTGATTATATAATATAGTACGAGGTGAAAAAATATGCCAACCCCAATGGGATTTGAGTTAATCAGACAGTTATTTCATAAACCGGCAACTAATTGTTTTCCTGTTAAATATTATCCTGATAAAACTACAGTTACAGAACTTATGAAAAAGGTTCAGGACGGTGAGGTTAAAATTAATTCACCGGTAGAAATACCAGAAAAATTTAGAGGGAAAATTATTTATGAGCGAGAAAAATGCATTGGTTGTAAGCTTTGTGTTAGAGTTTGTCCTTCACGTGCAATACAATTTCTTCCTGAAGAGAAGAAAATAAAAATAAGAATTGACCGTTGCATCTTTTGCTCTCAATGTAATGATGTATGCCCGGTAAATTGTCTGCATATGTCTGAAAACTTCCTTCTGGCAAATGAAGACCGTTTTGACTCAGAAATGATTGTTGAATAAGACATTTTTAATATAAAATATAAAAAATTTTTAAATATATAAGTATTTTTGCTGAATACCACGTTAAAAAACGTGGTATTCATTTTTTAGCAATTAATATGACTAGAGTTGTTTGATTTCTTCTATATTATTTTCTTTTAACAGACTGATGATTATATAACAACTTTTTAATACCGGTTTGCTTAAATTCTCACCTAGTTGAGTAGAAAGAGGCTGAATTCCAATAAATATAACTTTTTGGCAATATGGCCTTAGGTATTCTATTAGAAAATGAAGCGGCATTGAATGAGTGGATAGTTGAAGAGAAACAATTTTATCATAGGGAATTATTCGGAAATCTCCTGCTTCAAGGTTCATCCAGGCAATATCAATTATGACAAGTAGTTGCGGATGAATTTTCTTAATTGATGAGGTATAACTTTCGGGTGCAGATTTCCCATCCAGACTAATCCAAGAGCAGTGTTGAAAGTTTTGTGCAATAAAGGAACCTGCTCCATCATCGCTTCTCAAGGGGTTTCCTGTACCCAGTAAAATATTTTTAGGTTGTTTTATCATAAAATAATTTCCTTTTTAAGAATTATAAAATATCATAACACAAAAATGAATAGAAAAAACATAAAATCTTTTTTATAAATTAGTATAAAAATTTGCAGGAAACTATAAAGAATTGTAATATTATAAAAGAATAGTAAATTTATTTTATTTAACCATGAAAAACCACCTTCTTAGAAGGGGGTAATAGTTAAATAAAATGGTTTTACCAGAAAAATATCTAGATAATCCATATGATCATTTTTCATATGAAATCTAAAAGAGTTATATTACTTGTAAATATTCAGTTAAAATAGTAGAAAAAAAGTTAACTAAAAGTAAACAGAGAATTACCCCATTTTAGGGGTTCTTAAAGCCACCTGCTTTGCGGGTGCGATGTTTACTAAGAATGAGAATCTATAAAGGCAATCATACTATCTTACAGAATTTTACTGAAAAAATATGTTGTAAGAACTTATTTAGAATTATTATCAAGATTTAAAGGGGGTATGTATTTTTGAGACGGTCAAGGCGGATTTATAAACGAAAGTCCAGAAGCAATCTGGAAACTTTAATTATTTTGGTTGGTGCGATTATTATCTTATCCGTTGCTTTTTACATGGCAAGAGAAAAAAGTTATTTACCTCCCGATGAAATTACCATCGAAGAACAAGATAATTTTGAAGAAGAAACGGTACAGAAAAGTGAAGCCGACCAAGAAACCATAGATGAATTCTTAAGACAGAGTACAGCAGCCCATGATGGTTCAGATGATCAGGTGACATTGAAGCAGCCCGAAGTCAGTCTTTCAGAAGAACAAGGAAGGGATGCTGAAGCAGAGGTGCCAGCTCAGTCAACAGAGCAGTCTTTCGAAGGAGAGAGTGAGATTATAGAAGAACAGGTGGATGCCGAAGAAAAAGAACCAGAACAAACCTATTCTGAAGAAACGGAATCCAACAAATCTACTATGGTACATACTGTTCAGGTAGGTTATTTTTCTGTTGAAAACAATGCCAGGGGTTTGGCAGAAGAAATAGAAAATTATGGTTTTCAGACATATGTTGTGAGACACGACGGTGCATATAAGGTTCAGGTAGGTGCTTATCAACAAGAAGAACAAGCTGAGGAAGCAGCACAAGAATTAAAAAATCTTGGTTATGAAATTTGGGTGACCCAAAGATAATTGGGATAAATAAATAATTGATAAATAATTATGGTCATATTTTATATCATAATAATTATCAATTGATTGGCTTGATTGTATTAATTTCGATTAAATTTAATTCAAATGAGAGGATATCATACAATTAATAATAACAAAAAAAACATTCCACAAGCTACTATTCATCGTTTATCCATTTGCCATAGATGTTTGGAATTGTTTGCCGAAACAGAAAAGGGTAGAAAATTAAAAACAATTTCATCATCGGAAATTTCAGAGATAACAGGTATTAGTTCTAATCAAATCCGTAAAGATTTAGCATATTTTGGAAAATTTGGGAGAAGAGGAATTGGTTATCCCGTTAAAGATCTTGTAAATACCTTAAAATATATACTGGGATCAAGCAGAAAGTGGGATATTATTATAGTAGGTGCAGGAAGTCTAGGGGAAGCTCTGCTTTGTTATAAAGGTTTCCAAAAGCGAGGTTTTAGAATTAAAGCTGTATTCGATAGTGACACAGCTAAAATTGGAAAAACGGTAAATGACATTAAGATTATGAATGTAAAATATATGGAAAATTATATTAAGAAAAGAAATATAAAAGTAGGCATCATAACTGTTCCTGTTGCATCTGCACAAGAAGTTGTTGATTGTATGGTTGCTGGGGGAGTTAAGTCTATTTTAAATTTTGCTCCCATTACTCTCAAATACCCCCATTACGTAAAGGTAAATACAATAGATATTTCCGTTGAACTGGAAAGATTGGTTTATTTTTTATCCTCCGAACCCAGGTTTACTGATTAAAATGTGGGCGCGATAATTACTATTAATCAAGCTAATTAACAAGTTAAGCACGAATTACCCAGCTATGTAACTATTTAAGATATAGTTGACATCGGAGTTAGAAATGTGTTAGAATTTCTTGGTGCAGCTTGTGATATTTTTCACAATATATGACTATACTTTTAAAAAATTGACAACGGAATAAATTATTACTGCTTGCTAAGAATTATTTCAAATCAGAGATTATCAGGGGTTTACGATGAAAATCAAAGACATAGTGGAGATTCTAGATGCCGAAGTATTAACAGGAGAAAGTTATCTCAATCAGGAAATTGAAGAATTTGCAGCTAGTGACTTGTTGAGTGACGTTCTTGCTCTAAGCAAAGAAAATTTTTTACTACTAACCAGCTTGACTTCTCAACAGGTAGTTAGGACTACGGAAATTGCTGGAGGGATAGGAGTTGTTTTTGTTAGAGGAAAAACCCCTGAACAAGAAGCCATTGGCTTGGCACGCTCTCATAACATTCCTCTTCTAATGACTTCTAAATCGACATTTGATGCCTGCAGTGAAATTATAAAGGCAATGAATAAAAAATAATAATTATGACAATATTACACTCCAGAGAGAAATTAACTTTAGCTAATGAATTGATTTATGAAATAAAGGTCAAAGACGCCATGACTAGCGGAGTAATTTTTTTTAGTCAGGATGCTACCTTTAGAGAGATACAATTATCAATGAAGGAAAACAGAATATCTGGTGTCCCAATTCTTGATGATAATAAAAATATTATAGGTATTGTTAGTATAGATAATGTAATTACTGCATTGGATAAAGATTATATAAATGATAAAGTAAAAAATTACATGACTAAAGAAGTAATAACAATACCTAAGAATTATTCCCTGGTTTCAGCAATAAAAAAATTTGAACATTATAAGTTTGGTCGATTGCCGGTAACAAAAAATGCTCGTTCTAATCAGATTGTTGGTATTTTAACAATGGGAGATATTTTAAATTGTTTATTGCTCAACATCCAGACAATTGCAGAAAAAGTTGAAAAAAAGGAAGCGCAAAATACTAAGTTATCAGAAAAAATGGTTGAAGAAACTCATAAGAAAAGACTACGTTTTGAGGTAAAGAAGGCAGATTTTGATAATGCAGGTAGAGTAGCTAGTATCATTCGAAAATACCTTCAAAGATTAAATATTGACAAACAAATTCTTCGGCGAATAGCAATTATTTGCTATGAAGCAGAGATGAACATTAATATACACTCTTTGGGGGGGTATATTGCTGTTGAAGTAGATGGATCCAATATTATGGTTACTGCGATTGATTATGGACCTGGTATTCCGGATGTAGAAGAGGCTATGAAGCCTGGTTTTACCACCGCATCCGAACAAATAAGAGCTTTGGGATTTGGTGCAGGTATGGGTTTGCCAAATATTAAAAGATGTGCTGATCACCTTGAACTGGAATCTTCTATGGAAACCGGTACGATTTTAAAGGCTACTATTTATTTAGGAGGGTAAAGATGAAATTAAAAGAAATTGCTGATAAATGTTCCTTACAAAAAGTAGTGTTTTGTTCAGATGATGAGATAGAAACCGGTTATTGTGGAGATTTAATGTCAGATGTAATCGCCAATGCTACTAGCGACAGTATCTGGATTACTATTCAGGCTCACAAAAACTGTATTGCAGTAGCTTTAATTAAAGATATAAAGGCAATAGTGTTTGCAAATAATGTAGATATAGATAGTGATTTAATTGAAAAAGCTAGGGAAGAGAAAATAAATTTATTAAGAAGTGAGCAAAGTTCTTTTCATATTTGTGGTATGTTGTATCATCTATTGGAAGGTGATTTTGATAAGAATTGATTTACATATTCACTCATCTCTTTCGGCGTGTGGTGCTGATGAAATGTCCCCTTATTTTATCATAAGGGAAGCCCTGAAGAGGAAGCTAGGTCTAATTTCTATTACCGATCACAATGCTATCAGACATTCTCTTCTAGCCTGTGAAATTAGCAAGGATAAAAAAAATATTAAGGTTCTTCCCGGTGTTGAAGTGACCAGCCGGGAGGAAGTACATATATTAGCGTATTTTGGTGAAATATCAGCCCTGGTAAAACTTGGAGAGATAATCGAAAATTTATTGCCGGATCTGGAAAATAAGCCAGAATTCTTTGGTCATCAGGTGTTATATGATAATGCTAACGAAATAGTAGATCTGGATTATCGATTGAGGCAGTCAGCAATAGATATGAGTCTAGATAAGTTAGTTGAAGAAATACATAAATTGAAAGGAATCGCAATTCCAGCACATATCGACAAAAATAAATTTAGTTTAATCAGTCAATTAGGTTTTATAGATAAAAATGCCGACTTTGATGCGTTGGAAGTTTCTAAATATAAATGGAATAAGGAAAGATATAAATTAGGAGATACTTTGTCTGGTTTCCCGCTAGTTTGTGGTTCTGACAGTCATACCCCTGATGATATTGGCTTATTTTTTATGGAAAACCGGTCTGATGATTTTACTGATTTTCATTTCTTAAAAAAATTTTTGCAAGAGAGAAAAAAATGAGAACTATTGCTGATCATCTTTTTGATATTTTAGAGAACTCAGTTAATGCTCATGCAAGTAAAATAAGAGTAACTATTTCATTTTTTAAAAATATTTTTTTATGCAGAATTATTGATAATGGGATAGCTACAAGTATGGAAAATATAACAGATCCTTTCGTTACTTCTAGAAAGACCAGAAGAGTAGGACTGGGTTTGCCTCTTTTAAAATCAACCGTAGAAGAAACCGGGGGAAATTTAAAACTGTCTCGATTAGAAAAAAGTTCAGGTACATGCCTGGAATTTACAGTAAACATGGCTCATATTGATGCTCGTCCTTTTGGTGATATACCGGCAGTTTTTGTAGATTCGCTTCGTAGCTGGCCTGAAATTGACTTTGAAATATTCATTTGTAATACAAAAAAAGAAAAAAATATATTAGATACTATTGAGCTAAAAAGCATGCTAGAACTAGATATCCTACAGGATATGGAAATATTAAATTTTATTAAAGGGCAATTGAGAAAAGAATTACTTAAAATTGGCATAAATCAGCAATTTGGTGTTTCCTAAAAGCTAAATAAAAAATCGAAAGAAAAAAAGAGCTAAAAACTTAAACCTCTTGTAGAGGTTCTTAAAGCTGCCCCCTATGTGGGTGCGATATTTACTAAAATATGTTAAGGAGGAATAGATACCAGGAATGAAGAATTTAGAGGAATTAAAACAGATAAGAGAAAGAGTTCGTAGAAACCTTGAGATGCGGTCAGGGGACTTTGGAGTGAAAATAATTGTATGCCTTGGAACCTGTGGCATCGCTGCTGGAGCAAGACAGACCATGAATAAATTAGCTGATTTAAGTGCTCAAAGCGGCAGATCCGATATTGTTATCTCTACTACTGGATGTGCTGGTTTTTGTGAACAGGAACCTATGATTAAAGTTCAGGAAAAAGATAAAGAACCGGTTACCTATGGTCATGTTGATGTTGCCGCTGCCGAAGAAATATTTAACCAACATGTCTTAAATGGGAATATCGTTGAAAAATATTTGTTTTCAAAGGGAGAATAATTATGACAACCAAGATTCAGGAAAAAGAATTATCACAGGAAGAAAAATATCAAGAACTGGAAGATTTTATAAAAGATAACATCGAGAAAAAAGGATTTCTTATTCCGGTATTACACAAAGCTCAGGAAATTTTTGGCTATCTACCGGCTGAGGTTCGTGAGTTTGTAGCCGAAAGAATGAATATACCGGTAAGCATGGTTATGGGTGTAGTAACTTTTTATTCTTTCTTTAGAATGAACCCGGTAGGTAGGCATACTATAACTGTTTGCATGGGCACAGCTTGCTATGTAAGAGGAGCCAAGAAGATAATGGAGGCAGTTGAAAATACATTAGGCATTAAGCCAGGTGAAACTACAGAAGACCGAAGATTTTCTTT
>CAZAJW010000054.1:0-4106 GCA_964485485.1 uncultured Atribacterota bacterium
AAGGTATTATTCCTGATTTTCGCTATCCCGATATTATCCGATTTGCACCGATAGCACTTTATAATAACTTTGAAGAAGTCTGGCAGGTTGCACAGGCTTTGCAGGAAATTATTGATAATAGTGATTACAAAAAATATGATAAAATTGCTGATTCAGTAACTTGAAAGAAAAAGGGATTCGGAGCAGAAGAAGAAATATTAAAACTTAAAAGCTGATAACAGAAAAAGGCCTGGTCAGTTTACAAAATAAACGAAACCAAGCCTTTTAAAATTATCTATAACTAAAATCGTATATAGCCGTTATATAGCTGTTAATGCTTATGAGGATTCCACTCTTTCCATACATTGCCTGTTAATGCTGGTGAAGGCTTTAATGTTGTTCCACCTTCTGTCCATCCGGAAGGCATAACTTCGCCTGTTTTCTGATGATGCTGGTATGCCTTGATCTGGCGAAGAAGTTCTGCAGGATTTCTTCCAACTGGTGGGCTTAATATTTCTGCTGCCTGGGTAATGCCTTCAGGGTCAATTAAAAATCTTCCCCGAACATTTACTCCAGCCTCTTCATTATATACATCATAGAGAGTTCCGATAGACCCACCCTGATCTGAGACCATTGGGAATGGGATGTCATTACCGACCATTTTACTGAGTTCAGTTTCGTTCCAAATTTTGTGTGAATGTACACTGTCAGTACTTACAGAAAGTACCTCTACATTTAATGCTTGAAGTTTATCATAGCTCACGGCTATGTGTGAAATTTCGGTTGGTCAGACGAAGGTAAAATCACCAGGATAGAAACATAAAACAAGCCATTTTCCACGATAATCTTCTAAAGATACTTTTTTGTATTTTCCCTGATGAAAAGCCATACCAGAAAAACTCGGTGCTTTTTTAGTGACTAACATACACAACAACTCCTTTCTATATTTTAAAATGTTATATATTAATTCTATTATCATTGATGATTAAAGTCAATGCAAGTAACAGGGCAGTAAACACAGACTAGCTTCCTTGCACTCTTGCGAAAATTAAGATTTAGTGATATGTTTTCAGGGTAGGAAGATCGAAAAAATCAATAATTAGCAATTATATCAATTTTTACGAAAAAGGTATTTATTGGAGGTAATTATCAATAATGAAATATAGGAAATTCGGTAATCTTGATTTTATGGTTTCTGCGCTGGGTTTTGGAGCAATGCGCCTCCCGACTGCTGGAGATATCTATAACAGCGATAGACTTAGCAGTAATATTGTTGAGGATGAAGCTATAAGAATGATCCGTTATGCAATTGATCAGGGAGTTAATTACATTGATACAGCTTATAATTATCACCAAGGAAGAAGTGAGATTGTAACCGGTAAAGCATTAAGAGATGGGTACAGAAATAAAGTCAAACTAGCGACAAAATCACCAGTTTATTTAATAAAAAAAGCCGAAGATTTCAATAAATATTTGGATGAACAACTAAAACGGCTTCAAACGGATTATATTGATTTTTATTTACTCCATGCACTTTCCAAAGATAGATGGGAAAATATTGTTCAAAAACTAGATATTATCAGTTATGCAGAAGCCGCAAAACAAGTCGGCAAAATCAAACATTTAGGATTTTCCTTCCATGATAACCGTGATGCCTTCATAGAGATATTAGAAGGGTACAATGGGTGGGAATTCTGTCAGATACAATATAATTATATGGATATTGAAAACCAGGCAGGGACTAAAGGATTAAAATATGCTGCAACTAAGGGATTACCGGTAATTATAATGGAACCATTACTTGGCGGAAGATTGGCAAATCCTCCTGTAGAAATATTAAATATTATTAAAAAAAATGGTAAAGCATATTCTCCTGCAGATTTGGCATTTCAGTGGCTATGGGATCAAAAAGAGGTTTCAGTCGTGTTAAGTGGAATGAGTGATATGAAGCAAGTTAAGGAGAATATAAACTCTGCAGACCATTCAGGAACTGGAGTTTTAGAGCCAGACGATCTAAAAACTATTGAGCTTATCCGTGAAAAATATAATGAAAGAACTATAATCCCATGCACAAAATGCGGCTATTGTATGCCATGTCCTAATAATGTAGATATTCCTAAGAATATTGCTTTGTATAATGATGGAATTATATATAATGATTTAAAGACTGCAATTGTAAAATATAACAACTACTTTGATAAAGATAAGCGTGCTGATGCATGTATTGGTTGCAGGGAATGTGAAGAAAAATGTCCGCAGAAAATACCCATTAGTGAGTGGATGACAAAAATAAATAAAGAATTGGTCAATAGTTAAAGAATATTATACTCAGATAGAAAATAAACACCATTAAAATATATATATTGCTAAGGAGATGATTTGAAATTTTGTTGGGTAACAATCAATGAAAAAGATATGGGAAAATACTGTAATTGCTGGACTCTTAATATTAAATTTCCCAAAGATTATTGAGGCAATGAGAGAAAAAATATTATAATAGTCATATCAAGTAACAGTAATAGTGATTTTTATTCACTGAAATTTATCAACATTCGAGGTTAAAAAAATTTTATGAAATATATTTGTCCCTTGATTGTGGTGAAAGATATTAATCGTTCCAGATTTTTATATGAAAATATATTAAAACAAAAGGTTAAAGCAGACAATGGAGAGAATGTGGTATTTGAGGGTGAGTTTGCTATTCACCAAAAAAAGCATTTTCAATCATTAATCAATGGTTATCCTGTTAAGATACATTCTAATAATTTTGAACTCTATTTCGAAGAAGAAAACCTGAAAGAGATTGAGAAAATATTAAAAGAACACAATTTTGAATTTATTCATTCAATTAAAGAACAACCCTGGAAGCAAAAAGTCTTAAGATTTTATGATTATGACAAAAACATTATAGAAATCGGAGAACCAATTTGAAGGATTCAAAAAAATATTAGATAATTATTATAGAAACGTTAGGAGTTCACAGGAGGTTATTATGAATTTTTTTGAAGATTTAGAATGGTATTGGATCGCTGCTATTGTAGCAGCAATCCTGTTCGTAATTTTTTAGGAATCATTGTTTTTAAATAATCCAGACAGACGAAATATAAATAATCTGGTATTATAGAAGGAGCTCCTTCCTTGCCGGGGCTTTTAAAACCGCTATGGCAAGAAAATGTCAGGTGTTACTATTGTTATGCCTGTTTTAACTTTTGTACCGAACAATCTATCCTGGTTAAAAATTACACCCACAAAGACGGGAGATATTATTATCCGGGAATTACCGCAAGGGATATTGCTGAACAAAAAAACTCAGGGAAATTGAAACGATAATTGGTATTATAATGATTAAAAATATTAAAGAAGAATTTAGAAAATTAGGCAATACAGAACAAGCTAAACACTTACAAAAGTACTTTAAAACTGAGCAAGGTGAATATGGTGAAGGAGATATATTTTTAGGAATTAGAGTCCCAATCATTAGGAAAATTACTAAAAAGTATAGTACTTTATCTATAAGTGATGCGGCTGAATTTCTTAAATCACCCATCCATGAAGAACGCCTATTTGCACTTATTATATTAGTAGAACTTTTTAGAAAAAAGGATGAGAAAAATCAAGAGAAAATATATGAACTGTATCTCATTAATACGAAATATATTAACAATTGGGACTTAGTCGATGTTTCTGCCCCCCATATTGTCGGTGCATATTTATTTACCCGTGATAAAAAACCAATTTATATGTTAGCCAGGTCAGAAAATTTATGGGAACGCAGGATAGCAATTATGTCAACATTGTATTTTATAAGGAATGATGAATTTAATGATACATTGAAAATTGCAGAAATATTGTTAAAGGATACCGAAGACCTTATTCATAAAGCAGTTGGCTGGATGCTTAGAGAGATCGGGAAAAAAGATTATAAGGTGGAAGAGGAGTTCCTGAGAAAGTATTACCAAGAAATGCCCAGAACTATGTTGCGCTATGCAATTGAAAAATTTCCTGAGGAGAAACGGAAAAGTTACTTAAAAGGACAATTTAACAGGGCTATCAAATAAAAATAAATGTAAAATGAGTGAAAATATTAATAAAAACAATGATATGAGAAGTTATTTGAGAATTATTTA
>CAZAJW010000055.1:0-5160 GCA_964485485.1 uncultured Atribacterota bacterium
TTTGTAATGATTCTTCCCAGGAATACTTCCTCTCTGAAAAAATAGAATTAAAGCTCTCCTCTGTAATTGAATCTGATAACAGCAACATAGCATCATAGCGAAAAAAACAAATATCTTTACAAAAAGAGCAAGCAGGAAATGGTCCCCATAATTTTTTAGATATTCTTTTATAATACTCTTTAAATTCTTGACTCATCTGCTCCAATAAAGCTTCTTTGCTGCTATTGTCAAACACATCAGACTGATAGATTAAATGCCAGATTATTTTCGTAAAGATTTCCTTTAGGGCAAGCGAATCTGTGTATTGCCAAAAATATAATCTACCTCTTTGCTCTATTGATTTATCCAAAGCATGTAACATAACACAGTAAACGATTTCTTCTTCTTTATCTTGATTCCCCGGAGCTAATAATTTTCTAACTTCACTGCTCATTTCTGAGTAGCCTTGCTTTAAAAACTTAGAATCAATCAATGTACTTGTGAATAACCTATTAAAGGTGAGATACAAATCCTCGTCCTCAATCATTTCCCTGGCTTTATCTCTAAAATGACTGCAAAGCTCTTTCACTTTACAGTCATTGCAACCAATAAAAGGAAATAGAAGTTCAGAAAAGTTATTATTAAATCGATTGGTATATTCCTTAGCAATAGCATGATCACTATATCCCTTCTTAATTACTTTTCCCTTAAAGTTAGGTATTTCTATTAAATATGGTTTATCTGCCTTTTCAGCATAGACAGAAGCCTGACCAACCCCTAAGGTAGATATATATTTTGACTGTTCTTTATTCATATTCATAGAATGTCCCATAATTTTTCTTTCCTCTTCATCAACCATGCGATGCACAATTTTAAGGTTTGTATTCTTAATAACATCTGATGAAATCTTGGTAGGAATTTGTTCTGCAATGACGATACTCTCGCCATAAGCCCTGACTTCAGAAAGCATATTACTAAAAGTTTCTACAGCTGCTCCTTTAATATTTGTAGTTTCTTCACTTGTCTGATCTGTAGATACATTTTTTAATAATCGATGAGCTTCTTCAATCAGAGTCAGGTGCTGTAATTTCTGAGTAAAAAGCCCCTTCCTTGATTGTGTCCTATTAAATTCATACAACTTTGTTAAAATTATACCCATTAAAAAGGCTTTTACTTCATCATCACCGATTTGTTGTAATTCCAGAATAGTAGGTTTTTTCAATAACTGTTCTACTTGAATTGATCGATTGGTATCTAACATCAAGCCCTTACTTCCAACTCGCAAACTCATGATGCGCGCTTTTAGTGAAGCCTGTACGTCCATTTTAATTCTATTTTCCCATCCGGCTCTCTCGGTCACTTCTGATATTTTCAAATATAGATCAGTCATAGTAGGATAAGTATCCGGACCACTTCCTCTGGAATTGATATTTTTAGCAAGATCCCATCCTTTATCCTGGTAAATTTCGTAAATGCTTTGTTCTAAAATATATGGCATTGGGGCATACAAAATAAAAACGGCCTTAAAAAGTGATATCAAGAAATCAATATGGCTCTGTACCAAGAAATCAGGTTCTGTTTCAAATGGGTTAAGCCGAAAGGGAATCGTTGTTTCATCTCCAAGGGTAAATATTTGTAAATCTTCAAATCCTTTTACCCCAACAAGAGCACGATACTCCGATTTTGCCGGCTCAATGACTAAAAAGGGAATTTGATAACGTTTCCATAATTGGTTTAACAAGAATAAGCAGGTGTTGGTTTTTCCACTGCCTGTAACACCGGAAATTATTCCATGCTTTGTAAAATCATTCAATTCAATATCATACCAAACACCAGTTGATTTACCTCTGTCCATGATGGTTCCTATGCTAACTGGACAATCTATTTTATTTTCTGGTAGGGAAACATCAAACCTGGCATAATCATAAATTGAGTACCCAGCAACTTCTTCCTTGGGAAAACGTACGAGTATAGAAAGGTCCTTTGAATTCAAAATAGTAAGATTAATATCATCATACTTTTGATGATCACCGGTTTCCTGTGCTCTATGAATACGAAAAGGTTGTGGTTTTGAGTCATCTCCGGAATATATGGCTTTTAAAAGTGACATGCCTATATTCAAAATACTTTCCTTAGCTGCGATAAATTGATGTTTAACTCGCCACATACCCAAACCCTTGCCATCCTTATATTTTAGGCAACCGGCTTCCAATAAATCAACATAAGATTGGGCAAGATAATTTTCCTCATCTACTGTTCCTTTTAATAAATAAGCATTTTTGGTCAAACGGATTTCTTCTGCAATACCTTCAAAAGTATTATTAATAACATCAATTGTGATGGGTTCCGCAGCAATAACGTATGCCCATTTTTCTTGAAACAGACCATGAATGAAACGGTCTATCTGTTTTGTGTTTTCCTTGCCTTTGGGAGTACATTTGCTGGTAGGAATGCCAGTCATAAAGCCTGATAGATTCAATTCGGATACATGATGACTCACATGTGGTATAGGCACTTCATCAATTTTTATATCCGGGAAAGAAGAAATCAATTGTTTCTTTAGTAAAAAGGAGGCATTGTTTGGAACCCCTAAAAATAGCTGAATCCTGTCATTATATCCTGTAATCATAAAAACAAACGGTGTCTTTGCCCCGTAAAGTCCGGTAATAAAATCTTCAGTGTACTGCTCGAGAATTGATTTTTCACCACCATTAGGATTTTCCCAAAAACGAGAATTTCCTACAATACGTATAAGGGTATTATTCCCGTAAGAATGAATTAAATCCTGTGATAATAATACGGTATTTTCAAGATCTTTTCTTTCTAAATATTCAATTTTTTCCTGCAGACTACCATCAAAAATAAAAGGATTTCTAATACTCATAACACCCCCTTATAGTAGTAGAAAAAAAAGCCGGCAATAACGGACAAACTAATGATTCCTAAAATAATTTTTGGCCATATGCTTAATTGTCTGATTTTTACTTCTGACCGTATGCGGTAATTATATGCACGTTTAAAGATAAATGTTCCCCTTTTCCATTTTCCCCAAATAGATACTCGGTCAGCAGGCATAATATTCCCTACTACCAAATGACCTTTCATCCTTACCTGGTATTCATTCCCCTGTTGGTCTCTTATCCTGAAATTTCTTACCGGAACCCTATAGTCATTTCTTCCACTTCCAATTCCCAAAAAAGCCAATAAACCAAAAAGACCCAAGGGGTTTAAAGGAGCTATAAGTCCATTTAATCGAACAATTCTTAAAGGTATACTGAGCAATAGGTAACCAACAAAAGCAATGATAGTCACTGGTATTAATGTCAGCGATGCAATTAGACCTAATCCAAATTTAGCAAAATCACGGTCCGGTGGTTCCTCATAAGGCGGATCAACACTTAATACAGTACCTTCTACTAAATTTTTTTGACTACCTGGTCCTGCTGTCATCGTATCGGAGGATGAAGAAGGCGCCTTCCCTCCAATGCCGGAAGCAGTAAATGTATTGGTATATTTATTATCATTCTTTGAAATGTAAGGGCAATTTTCACAAGATGGTTCTAAGTATTGCATATTCTTTTTAGAAACAATAGTACTTTTGTGATTTATTTCATAAAGGAGTTCTTTCTTCTTGCCTTTTTCAAAGCATTCAGGAGCACCCTCTACGGATATCTTTATTACGTCTTTATCTGTAGAGGTATCCATTATATTCCAAACACATTTGGCATTTTGATAATGAGGGCAATAGCAATCACATTGCTTAGCATCACCTTTGATAATTTTTTCAGCCTCCTTAACAGTTAAAGCAGTTGATCCCATTTCTTTTTGCTGTAACAGGCTAATATCATCACTAACATCTGCAATAGATTCTTGTCCACTAGATTGAGATATAAAATTTGAGATAAAATTACGATATAATGGTGTCAATTTATTAAAATCCTCTTTACTGCATCCAGCAATCTCATGATTATGATAAGGTTCATCAGTATTTCCCTTTTGGTTATGGCATGAAATAACTAAGTAACATCTTTTCTTGATAATTATAGGGTTTTGCATATGGCAGGGAGATAACTCTTCACCAATAAATGTTTCTCCGCAAACAGGACAAACAGACTGTTCTTTAACTTCTTCTAAATAATCTATATGATACAAATCTGAATTTTGGCTCGCTTTATACTTTAAAACATCTATTTTAAATCTATCGAGCAATTGACTTCGGTTTTCTAATTTTGCCATTTCTATGCAGATAAAATGTTGATTAGAACATAACTCACTTGTAATATAGATTGGACCAATATCACTGATCTCTATATTCTTTAAAATCTTATATCGGTTTAGGATGCAATCCCCTATTTTGTGTTTTAGACACACATCAATATTTAAATTAGCCATATTTAACTCTTTTCTATAAATCTATTATTCTTTTCCCTAAATAAAATGTTATAAATTATTATCTTTTGTGTATCTATTTTATCACTACGAAAGGTTAACCGTATCAAAGGACCAATACTCCCGCCCCGCATAGTTTTTTAAAAGAAATAAAAATCAAATGCATAATAAAAATAGGAACAACTTTTATAGAAAGTAATCTTTCACTACCAACCTAAGTATCCATAATAATACTGTAAGGATTAGCAGAGCATACAATATATACTATGTAGCATAATATTCTTTCTTATTCTGCTCCTTCTTCTATTGTTAGCATATGAGTAAACCATGGCACATTAGTTGCCTGCCCTGTTAGAGAACAGTCACCTCTCCCAGCAAATCTGATTACTCCATATTCTTTGCTTTCTCTAAGTTAGCATAAGAAATGGAAGTATCTTCTTGCCTATACAGTGCCTTTACCATGACATACTGGACATTTAACCTCTCCGGAACCTCCACAATTTTTGCAGGTATAACTCGATCCAAATATAGGCACAATCCGCCCTTTTCCTTTACAGGAAGGACATTTGATTGATCCTTTACCATTACATCTCTTACATTTTACCATGATATTCTCCTCCTTTTATTTTTTGTCCCTTATTCTTCTAAAGGTTTTTAAAAAAGTTGTCAGCGGGTTAGAATTCAACTCTCATAAGTTTTTCCACTCGTAAACGCCTCTTTTTGATAAAACTTGAGTATAATCTTTTTTTCATTCAAATCTTCCATAAATTATTGTTTGGTATTATATAAAAA
>CAZAJW010000056.1:0-4272 GCA_964485485.1 uncultured Atribacterota bacterium
AGTCAGGGGTCACATTAGTCAGGGGTCACATTAGTCAGGGGTCACATTAGTCAGGGGTCAGGCTTCACAATTTCACAAAATTTTCTACAATTTACTAGAATTTATGATTTTGTGAAATTGTGAAGCCTGACCCCATTATTCCTGACCTTCCTGTTTTATACTTCCCTCTCCCCTCGGAGGGAGAGGGTCAGGGTGAGGGGGATAAATACATGGGATTGCTCTGTGGTTGCAATTTGTAAGAGGTAAAAAAATAGGAATAATAAAGTTAAATTCAATGACAATTTATTTGATTTAATCGGTATACAATAGAGGTTATGTTATATGGAATATTCTATTCTTTTATTGTATCTCTTATTCCGAAAGTATTTATATTACATACACGATACTGTATAATATTTATTGTGCTTTCATTTATTCCTGCAGTATTGACGCAATACGCACGACGAGATACGATTTCAGGATTTCTGGATAACAATATTAAGGCGTAGTGATGAACCGTCCCTGCCGATACCATCCAGCTGAAATGTATTAATTCCATCAAAATATACGACCACCTCACCTGGTTTATTCCAGCCGTTTTCAGTCTGCTGTTCCCGGGTTACCGGATTGATGATTTTTAAATCATTGATAAGATCGTCAATATTATTCCAGATATGAACGGGATGTTTACTGAGTAATTCTAACCTGATTTCGGATTCTACTGATTCCACATTGGAGATGACAATCCTCCGAATGTTTTGATCAATAACATAATCATAAGCTTTTGGGGCATAGATAATTGCTCCACCGATAATCACTACCCATATAATCAGGGCAAGAATGGTGATGCCTTTTTGATTGATAGATTTCATTTATCTGACCTCATATTATTTATTTAATATTAGCATGATAAAAATAAAATGACAACAAAAAATAGTATCGGGTATCGAGTATATAGTATCGAGTCCAAAATACAGTAACTAGTGATAATGAGTAATAGAAATATAATTAACCAGTTTACCTTTCTCTCAGTTAATAAGGTAAAAGATGCGAGTTAAAAATATTTTAAATCATTTCACCCCCACCTTAATCCCTCCCTCAAGTGGGAGGATATGATATGAGTTAATCTTTCCCTCAAAAAGGGGGGGGGAAATGTGAGAATAGTAAATCCTTCCTTCGATGGGGAGGAAATGAGATAAGTGAATCCTGTCCTCATGAGTATATATTATAATTTGTTCTTCGGCTATCCCCTCAGGAAATATTTAATATTTCCTCTCCACCTTTGGAGAGAGATATTCAAAACTTTTCCCTCTCCTCTTGGTGGGTGAGGGTTAGGCTTAGGAAATGGAAACAGAGTATCGAGTATTAATTTGGGATAAAATAAAGATTTCTCAGTTTTTAGTTTACAGTTAAATACAAAATAAAATAATCATATTATTGCACCTATTTTATTTAGCAACTTATCAGTTATTACGAGATCTGGGTAAACAGGTCGTAGCAATCTCATTCATTTACTCTCATATTATTTACGCTATACGGAATACGTTATACTATTTACAATTTTCTACTTATTCTAATTATTCGTGCTTAGAAAAATCCTTAATAATTCCTGTTCTATATCAGATAGTATCGTGCTATCATCGGGAGCTTCTTTCAGCGCTTTCAAAAAATAATTATAGGCATTTTCTCTATCATCCATTCTCTGATAAGCTAATCCAATATAATAAAGAAAGATATGTTTTTCTTTAAATTCCAAGTTAAGGTCAACTGCTTTCTTCCATGTTTCAATGGCCTTTTCATATTCATTTTGATAGATATACAGGGAGGCCAGGTCATTGTAAGCTTGATAAAACTTGGGATCAAGATAAATAGCATGCTTAAGTTCTTTTTCTGCCTCAAAAATATCTCCGGATTCCATAAAAGAAAGCCCTAAGTTACGGTAAGTATTTCTATCATTATAAATTGTTTTTACCTTATCTAATGTTTTTTGTGCTTCTTTCTGCAAGCCAACTTGATAATATGTTGAACCAAGTGCATGTAATACCCTGCCGTTAGTGGAATCAAAAAGAGCGGCTTTTTCAAAATATTCAAGGGCAGCAAGGTTTTCTTGATTTGCAAAATATTTCGATCCTTTTAAATAATATGTTTCCGCAAAATATGGTTTGAAAGCTAATTTCCATGCCCCAAAAATTACCAATAATATCATTAAAGTAATCGAAAAATATTTTAATATCGGATTTAGATTAAACTTAATTGTAATCAAATTTTGTTTGTAATAATCTTTTTTATTTTCTTCAGTTAGATGTATATGAACAATACTTAATGCCAACAAAATAAAGAATGTGGCTCCCAGTACAGGCACATGAAAGGGAAATGTAAACAAACAATGGATAAGAAAACAGGTGATCCCCATTAACAAGCCAAAAATAACCACTATGTTTTCTTTTTTTGTATTGCTTTCAAAATATTGATAAATTGTAAAATAAAACAAAAAGATGATTACTAAAAATACAGCAAGCCCCACTATGCCTATCTCTGCTGCCATCTGAAGATATTCATTATGTGCTTCTGCTGCCTTTCCAGAATTCTTAATATAATCAGAATGATTAACCAAATATTCTGCCTGGTAGTCCAGATAATGATATTTAAAAGTGCCAATTCCTAAACCAAAAATAGGATTATCTTTAAACATCTCAATCGTTGTTCCCCAGATTAAAAAACGAGTATTAATGGAAGGATCTCTTGTCACTTCAAAAGTGGTTAAAGCTCTTTCTGTTACGGTTAAGCGACTTTTATTTAGGGGATTTTCTGTAGAATAAATAACTGTAATAATTAGAAATACAATAAATAAGGTAATTAGCCATTTTTTATTTTTTCTAAAAATATTACCAAGTTTATATCTAAAGATAATAATAAAAGCAAAAATAAGGGTTAGGGTAATGCTTATCCATATTCCCCTGCTCTGACATATTAACAATGTGGTGTATAAAACTGCTAGCAAGGTTAGATATATATATTTAATATTCTTTTTGTTTTCCAGCAGAAAATAAGAAAAACCTATTGGAAATATCATGGCAAGATAATTGGATATCCAGTTTTTCTGCCCGATAGTGGAAGTCAACTTACCCAGATGTCCGTAATATGGATCAAGTCCATAATATTGTATTAAAGTATAGAGAGAAATAAAAAAAGAGGTTATAAAAAATATTTTGATAAGTGCATTAAATTCTTTTTCGGATTTTACAAAATTAAGTGCAACAAAAAATATAATTGTATATGATATAAAATGGAGATAATCAGTTAGGCTTACTGCAATATTATTTCCAATAAATAAAGAGATAGTTAATACTGCTGCAAAAAAACATAATGGTAAGTTTAGATTGCTTTTTGTCCAGGTTATCTTTTCTGAAGATAATATTTTTATTGCCCATAGAACAAGAAAAATGATAACAAATAATATTAAAATGAATGTTTGATTGATTCTATGGTTGTAGACTTCTTTGTAGACAAATAATGAAATGAACAAAATAAAAATATTGAGAACATTAAACAACAATTTATGATAGGTATTTTGGGTTAATGAGGTATTCTTCAAATTGCTTTTTCCTTAATTGCATATCATTCGTATTATTATAGTATTGAATGGATTAATAAAAAGCTCCCTAGTTTTGGGATAAGGGAGCTTTTTATTAATTAGTCAAAATTATTATCTTGATGCAGTAAGTATATCCATCCCATCTGAACCAGCTGTACCACCAGTTTCACCACAACCTTGTACATAAAAGTCCTGACCAGAAGCTTTTTGTACATAAACTACACCGGCAGTTGGTGATGAATCAGGAACAACATCATCGCCTGAGTCATAATCACCACTGACAGACTCAACTGTATTCTCAGTATCAGTATATGGATTTCTCATACCACTTGCCCCATCACCGCACTCTCCAGAGGCACATTTATTACTATCCAATGCTTCTACTGCAAGAGCTGCTGTAGAAAAAGACTGATCAGCTAAATTTGCTTGAATTAAAGTCTGCACTGTTCCGGCATTCGCTTTTACAATAGAATTTTTGGCTTTCTCTTGCTGTCCGGTATATAACCGCAAGCCCAACAGTGCCAGGATACCGATAATGGCCACCACGACCATGAGTTCGATTAAGGTAAAACCTTTTTTGTTTTTTTGTAAGTACATGTACATTTTATTAAATTCCTCCTATTTTTTTATTAAAAAGTTTTTAGTTTTCAGTTTAAAAAACGTATAACGTATTACGTATACCGTATAACGTTAAAAGA
>CAZAJW010000057.1:0-5813 GCA_964485485.1 uncultured Atribacterota bacterium
GTTAATCCTACTCAGTGTGAAGCAATAACTATGGTTGCAGTGCAGGTTATGGGAAATGATGTAGCTATTGGTATTGCTGCCAGTCAGGGTAATTTTGAATTAAATGTATTTTTACCGGTTACCATTGATAACTTTCTGCGGTCAGTCAGGCTATTATCTGATGCGATGGTTTCATTTACGAAAAATTGTTTAGAAGGAATTACCCCGAACAAAGAAAGAATTAATTATTTTTTGAAAAATAATCTCATGTTAGTTACTGCTTTAAATCCTATTATTGGCTATGATAATGCTGCAAAAATTGCCAAAAAAGCATACGATGAAGGCATAACACTAAAAGAAGCTACTTTGCAATTAAAATTATTATCTGAAGAGGAATTTGATAGAATAGTTAATCCTGTTAAAATGGTTTAACTTTTTAGATGAAGTGATTATAATTAATAACATATGAAGTGCTTTTATTAAATAGGTTTAATATAGTTTTTTATTTAACCATAAAAAGATTAAGATAAGCTAAATGACGATGTTTCACCTGAAGTCCAAAGTTGGAAGTTATATTGCTTAAGAAATGTTATAGCTGAATCTCTTTTAAAGGATCTTAAAATCACCCGCTATGTGGTGTGATATTTATCGAAATAAAAGAAGTTAAGGAGTTATTTAGATTATGGCTAATGTATGCAGATGGTATGATCAAACATCAGGCATGAAAAGAGCTTATGATAAAGGATTGTTGGATAAGAAATGGATTGAAGATTACTGTTTGAATGGAGGTAAGGACTGTATCAGGAAAAAACGATTTGAAGAGGAAGGATATGTTTCTCCGGATTATGTTCTACCCGACGGTACTATAGATGAGAAATTAAAGGAAATCATTGAAGAAAGAGGTTATTTTTAATATAGTGGTCTTTTAGTTTTCTAATGAAATTCTTTTTTCAATGAAACTAAAACTCAAATCTAAAAGGATAGCAATAATCATAGCAGGGATGGCACCTGTCAATACCTTCGGTATATTAAAATTGGTCAATCCTTCAAAGATTAGTTCTCCCAGACCTCCTGCACCTATTAAAGAGGTGAGGATGGCAACACTGTTGGCAATCACGGCAGCAAATTTAATACCGGCAAAAATAGCGGGAAAGGCATGGGGAAAACGGATATAGCGTAAGATTTCTATTTTGTTAAGTCCAATCCCTCTAGCTGAATCAATATAAACAAAATCAACATCCTTTAATCCTGTAAAGGTATTTTTAAATAAAGGCAGAATGATTCGCAAAATAATTGCAAAAATAGCCGGTTTAAAGCCTATGCCCAATAACGGAACAACAATAGCAACGACAGCAAAACTGGGAATTGCCTGGACCAGATTGGCAAGAACCAGTAAAAGGGAAGCCAGGTAGTGGTTGTAAAGGGATACAATAGCCAGCGGAATAGCTAACATAATAGAAATAAATAATGCACTATAGGCTAAAAAGAGATGTTCTCCGACTGCTTTTAAAATAATGTTAATATCAATCATATCCGTACCTTCGATTTAATAGTTTTTCTATCCAACTGCCGATAGAGTCAACTAATACTGCCAGGATACCAATCCATAATCCGGTGACGAGGATAATATCTTTATCATAGAGGTGAATTCCGGTCTGAATAGGACCTCCTAATCCACCTGCTGCAATTAACCCTCCCAGGGTAATGACACCCATGGTAAAGACAATAGCTATTCGAACACCGGCTGCAATCAATGGGAGGGCAAGGGGTATTCTAATATGCCACAGTATTTCCTTTTCAGCCAATCCCATTGCCCGGGCACTTTCTAGATACTGCTGGTCTACCTGGGTTAATCCAACATAGGTATTTCTGGCTACCGGTAATATTGAATAGAGAATTGAAGCCACCATGGTTGGCTTAAAACCAATACCTAAAAAGGGCATCAAGATAACCAGTAAAACTAATTCCGGTATAGTTTCAATCACATTAAGTATATTTAAAACAATATCAGATAAATTTCTTTTATTGTATAAAAAAACACCAATACCTATGCCGATAAAAATAATAACCAGGAGGGCAATTAATACCATAGAAAGGTGCTCAATTGTCTTTATTCCTAATTGCTGTGTTTTCCATACATTTAAAATCATCTTAAATCAACCTTGATAGAAGTTCATCAGACAAGAGAATGCCTATTGGCTCATCTTCCATGACAATACCAATATAATTATTATTTTTTTTCATATCATCCAAAGCAGTAGCAACTGAATCAGTAGAATTATATGTTGGTACTTGCGAGAATATCTCTTTGAGCTTCTTTTCCTGGTTAGCGTATAGTTGGTTTAATTTGATTGTCCCCTTATAATGATGGTTTTCTAAGACGATGCCAAATTCAATTTGTTCCTCAATCATTTTCTGGATAGCAGATTGGGCTGTTTTGTCTGCCGGAAAAATGTATTTTTTTTCAAGGGGAAGCATAGTATCTTTAACTGTTAGATTATCCAAATGTCTGAATTTTTTATTGGAATCCACGATATCTGCAATAAAATCATTGGCCGGGTTGACCAGCAATTCATTTTTTCTGGCTACCTGGATTAGCTGTCCTTCTTTCAGAATGGCAACCCGGTCTCCAAGGCGAAAAGCCTCTTCAATATCATGTGTTACAAAGATGATGGTTCTTTGTAATCTTTCCTTAACTCTAATAAATTCTTCCTGGAGCTGTTTTCTTAAAATAGGGTCCAATGCGCCAAATGGTTCGTCCATCAACAGCAGAGGTGAATCCATAACCATTGCCCGGGCTAATCCGATACGCTGTTGCTGTCCACCACTGAGCTCTTTTGGTCTACGATTGAGAAATTGTTCAGGCGGCAGTGAAACCAGTTCCAATAATTCTCTTACCCTTTGATTCATATCTTTTTCAGTCCAGCCCTCCAGTTTGGGAACCAGACTGATATTTTCTTTAACGGTCATATGGGGGAACAGACCAATTTGCTGAATTACATAACCGATATTTTTTCGAAGAAGGACTGGATTGAAGTTTTTCACGTCCTGACCGTTAATTAGTATTTGGCCGTCATCGGTTTCTACTAACCTATTAATCATGCGAAGAAGGGTTGTTTTGCCACAGCCGCTGGGACCCAGAAGTATCAGCAATTCACCTCCGATAACGTTCAAGCTTACCTGGTTTACGGCAATAACAGCACCATATTTCTTGCTTACATTTTTAATTTCTATCTCATCAATTTTCTTAAAAAATTTTTTGGAAGGAGCCATTTATTTCCCCTTACCCGTTACTATTTATTTAATAAAACCTTGTTCCAGAAGGTATTCTTTGGCAATATCCGATGCTTCCTTTTTATCAATATCATAGAATTTGTTTAAATGTCTCATAGTTTGGGTATCAATTTGGTTTTCCAAAATTTTGAAAATGTTCATAAGTTCCTCATTTTCAGCAAATTCTTTTCGTACAATAATAATGGCATCATAAGGTGGTAGGGCTCCCAAATCATCTTCTACAATGGCAAGATCATAAAGATCAACTCTGGCATCTGTGGTATAGGCGCCAATGGCATCAACCTGGTTGTTCTTAATTGCTTCATACATCAAAGTAGGCTGCATTTGCCGTATTCTTCCAAAAGTAAAACCATAAATTTTATCAATTTGGGGAAGTCCGTCGGGTCGAGAGGCAAATTCAGGATCAGTTGCCAGACTCAAATCACTGGCAAAAGGCTCCAATTCACTTAACTTGGTAATTTGATTTTCTTCTACCCAATCTTTCTTCAGAGCAATAGCATAGTCATTACTAAAACCGATTTTGGCTGCAATAGAAATCTGGTCTTGTGCTAGTAATCCTTCTTCAACTTGTTGGTAAACCCGTTCAGAATCCCATTGTTCGAGTGGAGGTAATTTTAAGATAACATTGTAAGCAGTTCCGGTGTATTCAACATAGGCATCAATATTTCCTTGTTTTAATGCTTCATAGTTAATCATGGTGCCGCCAAGGGCAGTTTTAACTTCTGCCTGGTAACCAGCATCTTTCATTAAGTGGCCAATCATATGAGATAAAATGTATTGTTCATTAAAGAGTTTAGATCCTAAAACAATTTTTTCATTATTTGTTTGGGCAATTGACGAAGAAATTGCAAAGAAAACCAGTAAAAATGTCAGCAATAAAATTATTCCACTTAATCTTTTCATTTTTTTCCTCCAATTTTAATTTTTAATAGATAAATATTTTGCTCTATCGAAAAAGTTATAAATATGGCATAAGTCCATATTATCTTTCTATTATATAAGATTTGAGAGATTATTCAAAAAAATTTTTATTATGTGAGCTTTTTATATTAAATTATTTTTATTTTAATCATTTTAAAATGTCTATATTTTTTCTTCGTAATAAAATAATTGTTCATTAGAAATATCCAATATTTGTTGACCCAGGTCTTCACAAGTCTCTTTTTTAAAATCTAACAATTCAACTATTTCTGGATTTAGCTTTATCCGAAGAGTTTTGTTTTCTGTTTTGAAAAGTGCATTAATATTACCAAGCTGGTCCTTTACTCTGATATTTCCTTTTCCCATTGTACAACCGGTAGATATCTGTAGTCCATCAACAAAACAGGACATTGGCCTGCGGTATTCCAGCTCAGCTTCAACAGACAAATCAAAATATCCTTTAACGTTTAAGATCTCCAGGGCAAGCAACCCCATTTTAATTCCCAGGTTAAGATAGGGACCAGCATGACCATGAAGTTTTATACCCCGATCAATCATGGCTTCTATATCATTCTGATCTATAGTTAGTTTAATCATTGAACCAATCTCCTTATTATTGTAGTAAGCAATTATTATGCATTTTCAAAAAAGAATTAATATTTAATTGTTTTTATGTCCAAACATCGTGTTACTATTAATAAAAATGTAACATAAAAATATATCAAGATACTATCATAAAGTAGATATATGTCAAGATAGTTAAGCTAACAAGCTCCTTTTAAATATCAATTACTAGTTGCAATCGCAAATTGATTGTACTAAAATAAAAACAGTTTAGTGTACCATAATAAATTAAACGATTTTTTATATAGGAAACAAAATGGAACCCACATTAAAAGAATATCTTGGTGAATTAGAGAAGAGATATCAAGGTCATTATACTGTAGAAACCTATAAAGCAATTGTGGGCAAGCAAATAGATATCTACGCAATCTCCATCATTGAACATTTTCGTCACGTCCTCAGTAAAAAAATTCAAATTGACCATTATCAGGAAAGGGAAATAATTTTGGTTAAGGGATTTGACCAATTTATTCCAGCTGAAGAAATAAAAGAATTTTCTCAGTATCTTGTTACCATCAGCAAGGAGTTAATCACCCCTTCTTTCGAAGTCATGTCCCACACAATTAACGGTATTATGGTTTCTTCCCAGGGTTTTTCAAAGGAGGCCATTGAGGCTGCCCGGAAATTCAAATATGGTCGAACGTTCTGTCTGGGAATCAAGGGTTGGTGTGATATCAGGTTATTACTGATTGATATAAAGAATAGTTCTGTTTTTTGTAATGCTAAAGGGAAAGAAATTGCAGAAGTTTATACTTTTAGGGAAAAAAGGGGGGTTGATAAAAAACAGCCTATAAAAAAATGATACATAAATGGTTGGTTATTTATTTTTTATTGCCGGGTTGGTTTTAACTGTTTTTCTAATTATATTTATACTTTTATTTAAGGGAGGTTTGTACTAATGAATCTTTTAACCTTACTGATTTTTGCAGTAATAGTTTATGTAATTGCTTATAAGTTTTATGGCGATTATTTGGACAAATTAGTTCAGATTGATC
>CAZAJW010000058.1:0-4409 GCA_964485485.1 uncultured Atribacterota bacterium
TAAAATCCAAGTGTTTCAGCATTCTCGGCAGTTATATCAAGAACTCCGTGTAACCTAATAGTTTTTTCTTCAAAATCGACTTCAGCATTACCCAAACCAGGTACCGGCATTCCATCTTTAATCTCTTCGCCGTCAAGCAGTAATTTAGCAACATAAACCATTGAGTATCCTAATTTTTTAGGATCCATCATTGATCCTGCCTGAATTAATCCGGCTTTTAGATATGGCGCAGATTGTTCAGGCATAACACTGCCAACAACAATAATTTCGCCTGCCATATTTTTCGCTTTCAGGGCTTCAGCTGCACCAATTGGTCCTAAACTTCCTATCCCTGTAATGCCTTTTAAATTTGGATAAGCCTTCATTAATTCATTTGTTCTGGTAAAAGCGAGCTCAATACTTTCACCACAGGGAATTCTACTGGTAACTAGTTTCATATTAGGATATTTTTCCTTCTGAACTTCCAAGGCGGCATCAGCCCAATCATTATGGAATTGAACTCCAAGGCCACCTACAAATAGGGCAAACTCTCCTTCACCATTCATGAAGTCTGCAAATTTTTCAAAACTATGGGCACCCCACAATTTAGGATCAACTGTTTCAATGTCCCAGTCCGCTCCTTTTTGTCCAACTGATTCATTAGTAACAACTACAATTCCTTTGCTCTGGGCTTTTTTCAGAACTGGTTCAAGTGCTGAAGGGTCATTTGGTGTAACACAAATTGCATCAACTCCTTTAGCAATAAGATCTTCAATCATGCGAACTTGCTGAGCAGGATCAGCTTCAGTTGGTGCTACCTGATAGGCATTAACATTTAACTCTTCCCCCGCCTGCACTACACCTGATTCCTCGACATTACCAAAGGGAATACCTGCAATCTTATAGACATGAACAATTTCATAGTCCTGAGCGATGGCTATTCCTGTTAAAGAAAAAACAAAAAGAACGATAATTAAAATAAATATTCCTTTTTTATTTAACATATAATCCTCCTAAAAATTTTTACTTAAATCTGCATACGCTACTTCCTCTCGAACTGTGTCACATACAAACATTCATTTTTATTGTGAATTTATATTTTTTATAAAACACAAATAAGAATGAATCCTTAGTACAACAAACTATCACCTCCTCTCTAAAGTATAGTCGCAAAAACATCTAAAATAATATTTAAGGATACCGGCTTTCTAAATAAAATGTTATAAAAAGTATAAAACATAAATTACAAAAAAAGTTTTTTATAATCTTGATAGGCTTTTTTAAGTCCAGGTAATCTTCGGGGTATATAGTGGGAAAATTTGAAAGAATTTTTAATAATTTCCTTACCTTTTTCCCAGGATTCAATCTTCTTGCTAGATAAGATTTGAATAAGTAAATTGCCAACAACTGTTGCTTCAGGTAAACCTGCTACGACTTCTTTCCCAGTAATATCTGCGGTTAACTGACACAGTAGCTCTGCCTTACTTCCACCGCTTATAACATAAATTGTTTTAATTTGTTTTTTTGTAATTTGTTCAATTAATTCAATATGGTAACGATAGTTTAAAGCTAAACTTTCATAAATGCCCCTTACGGTATGACCCATTCTCTGAGGCACATTTCTTCCATGTTCTTGTTGATAAGATTTCATAGCTGAGGGCATATCATTCACTGAACTGAAAAATCGCTTATCGTTGGGGTTGACAAAATAGAGCCATGGTTTTGCCTGAGCAGCATTCCGATCGGCTTCTTGATAATTAGTCCAAAGACCTTCAAATTTCCATTTGTTAATGCATTGGTTAAACATCCATAAACCAGGTAAAATTTTGTGATATAATATTTCTCCTCTAGCACCACATTCATTTGTAAAATTACCAGAAAGTGATTCATCGCTAGTATTGGGATGATCTAACTCAATTCCCAAGAGTGACCATGTACCCAAACTAATATACACATTACTTTTTTTATCATCTATAGGAAGTGCTGCAACAGCTGAGGCGGTATCGTGAGTTGCTACTGCGAATACTGGTATGCTTTTCATATTGCATTCTTCTGATAATTTGGGTAAAAGCGGTCCAATCATATTGCCCGGTCTTATGATTTGTTGAAGAATATGAGGAGACAATGAAAGCTTTTTTAATAAATCCCTTTCCCATTGAAGTTTGTTAGTATTAAAAAACTGCGATGTTGATGCCATTGTAAATTCATTGAATTTTTTACCTGTTAGTAAAAAGTTAAAATAATCAGCTATAAATAACATTGATTTTGTTTCTCTTAAGATCCAAGGGCGGTACAATAAATCAGCATAAAGCTGAGGAAGCGTATTAAAATTAATAAATTGAATTCCAGTTAATTTGTATATTTCCTTTTTTGTAATAATTTCAAAAATGTTCTTAAAAATTCCATCTGTACGATGATCTGTATGATGAAAAACATAAGATAGCTGATGATCGTTTTTATCCAAGAGGACATAGTCAACACCCCAGGAATCAATCCCAATACCAGAAATGACTTTTTCCTTATCTCGGCTAACTGATAATAATCCCTCTTTAATCCCCTGATAAATATTCAATAAATTAGATATCAGATGTCCTTGAATGAAGATTTGCTTATTTGGAAATTGATGAATTTCCTCTAAAGATAATTTCTTACCATTGAAATTACCCACGTAAATTCTAACATGAGAATTACCAATATCAATGGCTATATAATTCGAGCTGTCTTGCACTATTGATAGCTCCTATTGTCTAGAATATTTTAGAATATTAAACTAAAAATCTACAAACTTAATGTTTATATATTAATTTAGTTATAAATTTTTGTCAATTTAAAAAAACAATGTTTATACTGTTTAATAAATTTTATATGATAAACATTTTAAAATTTTCTAATAAATGAATATTTTCCCTTGGCTCTTATTTGATCGAGTGCAACTGTTAAGATAATTAGAGCACCAATAATAACTTGCTGCCAGAATGGATTAATATTCAATAAAACTGAACCATTTTTAATAACTGCAATAATCATTGCACCCAGAAAGACACCTACCGCATTGCCCTGGGCACCAAAAAGACTAGCACCCCCTAAAGCAGCTGCTGCAATTGAGTCTAGATTCAAGTTAATTCCACAAGTTGGTACCCCCATCCACAGTCGTAGTGTCAACATAATTCCAGCAACTCCCGCAAGTAAACCAGAAAAAGTATATACGCCATAAACAACTTTTCTAACATTAATGCCTGATAATCTAACCGCTTCAACGTTGCTTCCTATTGCATAGATATATTTTCCAAATTTAGTAAATTTAAGAATTGTTCCTCCAATGGCTATAGCAAAGACAAAAAACCAAAACAAATTTGGGATACCCAATAAACTTCCTGACCCAAAATTAGCAAAGGATAGCGGTAAACCTGATATGTTGGTTCCTTTAGTTATAATGAGCGATATGCCATTAGCTATTGTCATTGTTCCTAAAGTAGTTATAAAAGGCGGCATTCCGAGTTCATAAATTAATACTCCATTTATTAAACCAATAATTAATCCTATTGTTAGAGAAATTATTATGGCTAAAGGAATAGGTATTCCAGATATAATTAAAATCGTAAAAACTACATTCACAAGCTGTGCGACCATACCCACAGAGAGATCTATACCTCCTGTTATGATAACAAAAAGCTGACCTATTGATAAAACTCCAACTATGGCTATTTGTGTTAATACAGTATTAATATTACGAGTTGTTAAAAAATACGGTGAAGCAATAGATAACCAAACGCCCATTGCAAAAATAATGAAACTATTTACCACTAATGTATTAATATTAATATTTTTTCTTATTTTTAATTTTATCTCATTTAATTGGTCATTTTTAGGCATTTATATCCTCCGTTTTTATTTCAATGGCCATTTTTAAGATTCTTTCCTCGGAAAAATCTTTTCGCTCAATTTGACCGATAACCTTTCTATTCTTTATAACGACAATCTTATCGCATATTGACATTAGCTCTGGCATGTATGAAGAAACAAAAACAATCCCCTTCCCTCTCTTTGCTAAATCGTTTATTAGATTATAAATCTCATTTTTACTTCCTACATCTATGCCAACAGTCGGTTCATCCATGAAAAATATATCAGATTTTGCAGCAAGCCATTTTGCAATAACAACTTTTTGCTGATTGCCTCCGCTTAATTTGGATACAATTTGAGATACAGAAGGGGTTTTTATATCTAGCATTTTGACAAAACGATTACTTCTAATGCGCTCTTCATTAAGATTTATAAAGCCAAAACGAGAAAAATAATTATAAGAAGCTAAATTAATATTGCTCATTACGCTTAATTGTAATGCCAAACCTAAACTTCTTCTATCTTCCGGTAAATAGGACAACGAATATTTTTTTGCAACAACCGGAGAATTGATTTTTACCTCTTTA
>CAZAJW010000059.1:0-3691 GCA_964485485.1 uncultured Atribacterota bacterium
GGTGGATGATAGTGTGCCAGTAGGCCCTGATGAAGAAAGCAATGTAGAGATTAGAAAATGGGGAGAACCTAGAGATTTTGATTTTGAGCCTCAAGCTCACTGGGATCTAGGTGAGAAATTGAACATACTTGATTTTGAAAGAGGAGCCAAGATTGCAGCTGCACGTTTTACGGTATTAAAAAATTCTGGGGCTCGTTTGGAAAGAGCACTAACTAATTTTATGCTGGATATCCATACCAGGGAACATGGATACCAGGAAATCTTTCCACCCTTTTTGGTTAATGCTAATACCATGACCGGTACCGGACAATTACCCAAATTTGAGAATGACCTATTTAAATCCAATGATGAACTATATCTTATTCCTACTGCTGAAGTACCATTGACTAACCTTCACCAGGAGGAAATACTAGCGGAGGCGGATTTACCCCTTTATTATACTGCTTATACTGCCTGTTTCAGAAGGGAAGCTGGATCATATGGAAAGGATGTAAGAGGTTTAATTCGTCAACATCAGTTTAATAAAGTAGAATTAGTCAAGTTATGCAAACCAGGGGATTCTTTTCAGGAACTGGAAAAATTAACACAAAATGCTGAAACTGTTCTGCAGCGATTAGAGCTCCCTTACCGCATTGTTACTCTGTCTACTGGAGATATTGGCTTTTCTGCGGCTAAAACTTATGATTTAGAAGTTTGGTTGCCGGCTCAGGGTAAATACCGTGAAATATCTTCTTGCAGTAACTGTACCGATTTCCAAGCTCGTCGTGCCAACATTCGTTATCGCATGCAGGAATCAGGAAAAGTACATTTTGTCCATACATTAAATGGCTCAGGTGTTGCAGTGGGAAGAACTATGGTGGCTATTTTGGAAAACTATCAGGAAAACGATGGTTCTATTGTAATCCCCGATGCGCTACGTCCTTATATGGATGGATTGAAAAAAATTAGCAATTAAGGTAAAATTTTGTTGCTGATTAATTTATTTCTGTTACAATATCATTGTGCAATAAGAAAATAAGATATATAAGAATTATAAATAATTATTGCGGAGGGATGTCCGAATGGCAAGGGGCCGGTCTTGAAAACCGGTGTAGGCGTAAGCTGTCTGGGTTCGAATCCCAGTCCCTCCGCCAGTTTTTTAGCCTTACAAAATTTAGTTCTTGGCGAGAAACGACTGTAATCTTCCTAATACAATTTTATGCTAAATATAAAATTCTATCTCCAGCTATTTATGCCTATAACTAAAAAAAATAAATGTACTTTCTTTTTCACAAAAAGTAACTAAGAAAAAGTCAAACTTCTGTTAGAAGTTCTTAAAGCTACTCGCTATGCAGATGCGATATTTATTGAGACAGTGAATTAGCTATATTAATTAATTGAGGTCATTGCTTTGACAAAAAACAACAAAATAAGTAGGCCAATAGGTTTGTTAGATTCTGGATTAGGTGGTTTAAGTGTATTTAGGGAGATAGATAAACAAATGCCTCAAGAAGAGGTAGTGTATTTTGGTGATACCGCTCATGCGCCTTATGGTGAAAAAACAAATGAACAGATTATGGATTACGTATTTTCCATCATTGATTTTTTGGTTCAAAAAGATGTCAAGATGGTAATTATTGCCTGTAATACGGCTACGGCAGTAGCATTAGATGAAGCAAAGAAAAGATTTTCTTTACCTATTATAGGAGTTATTCAGCCAGGTGCAAATGAGGCAACCAGTAAGACAAAAAATAGAAGGATTGGTATTATCGGAACAGAAGTAACAATTCGCAATCAGAGTTACGAAAAATTGATTAAGAAAATTGATTCATCCATTTTAACTTTTAGTAATTCTTGCAGCAATCAAATTATTAGAGAGATGGAAGAAAAGGCCTTAAGAAATGTAGATACAATAAGGAATTTATTAAAAGAATGTTTAAAAACAATCATAAATAATGACATTGATACACTAGTTTTGGGGTGTACCCATTATCCTTTTTTAAAAAAATACATTCAAGAAGTAACTGAACAAGAAATGTGCTTGGTTGATCCAGCCAAAGCTACTGTAAAACAAGCAAAAAAAATACTTGAAGAGCACCAGTTAACGAATACTTATAAAAATAAAACTAATTCTTTTTTTATTAGTGGTGATTCTGCTTTATTTGCCAAAATTGGCGAAAAATTGTTGGGATTTTATCCCGGAGATTTTCATAGGGTAACCTTGTAAAATAATTTTAAAAATATATTGCTAAAATTTTAATTTTATTATATCCTATAAAAGAAAAAAATATCCTTTAAATTAGTTCAGAGAAACTAATAAGGAGATGCAAATATGATGAATATAATATTTTGTAACCTCTTTTCCAGTATTTCTGGATTAGAGGTTTTTTTATAATTACTTTAAAATTAGTCCGATGAGACTGATAAGGAAATAACTACCTTCTTATCAGCTCATGCTGAAAGGGGGTTTTGATTTAAATAAAATAGTTCACAGGTTAAAATACATTAATAAAAAATAAAATTAAAAGGAGAAAAATATGGATTCACAACACCGACAAGAAATTGTCGATTACACTAAACAGGGGTTGCCTCAAACAATTATCTTAGGATTACAACATGGATTTACCATGTTTAGTGCCACAGTACTTGTACCGATCATTACCGGTCTGGATATCTCAGTTGCCTTATTAATGGCTGGTGTCGGCACCCTGTTATTTCATTTTGTGACAAAAAATAAAGTACCTGCATTCTTAGGCTCCTCTTTTGCCTTTATTGCCCCTATTCTGCTAGTTGCAGATAAATTTGGTATTCCTTATGCCCTGGGAGGAATCGTTGCCGCTGGTCTTATTTATTTACTTTTCTCATTTTTAGTCAGCCATTTCGGACCTGAAAAGGTTATTGCTTTTTTCCCACCTGTTGTTACCGGTCCAGTAATTATGGTTATAGGTTTAAAATTAGCCCCTACTGCCATAGGTATGGCCAGTGAAAACTGGTGGATAGCCCTGGTAGGATTTGTGATAGTTGTTCTGGTAAGCACTTTTACTCGGGGTTTCTTAAAAGTTATACCTGTTTTGCTGGGAATAGTGATTGGTTATATTGTTGCCATAATATTTGGTCTGGTTGATTTTACGCCGGTTGCTGAGGCAAAATGGTTGGGATTCCCCCAATTTACTGTTGCAAAATTTAACTGGAATGCCATCATGATTGTGGCACCGGTGGCACTGGTAACTGTAATTGAACATATTGGAGATGTACTGGCAATTGGTGCAACAGCTGAAAAAGATTTCGTTAAAGATCCTGGTTTACATAAAACATTGTTGGGTGATGGCCTGGCAACTTCAGTATCAGCCTTTTTTGGCGGACCGGCCAATACCACTTATTCAGAAAATACAGGTGTTTTGGCCTTGACCAAAGTCTATAACCCGGTTGTAATGCGCATTGCGGCTGTCTTTGCTATTATTATAGGATTAGTACCCAAATTAGGAGCAATTATTGCCACAATTCCCGGAGCATTAATTGGTGGCATTTCCATCATTTTATTTGGGATGATTGCAGCGGTAGGAGTAAGAACAGTAGTAGAAAATAATGTTAATTTTGAAAAAGCACGTAATTTAATTATTACAGCAACTATCCTTATTCTATCTTTAGGCGGTGTTTCGATTCCGATTTCATTAGGAAATGGACAAATTGAAATTGAAGGCATGGCCTTAGG
>CAZAJW010000060.1:0-17331 GCA_964485485.1 uncultured Atribacterota bacterium
CATCAGTCGTCTTACCTACTATTTGAAAAACAATATATATTAATCCTTTTTCCCTGTCATAATCTGCAACAGTCAGTGGTATTCTTTCGCCTTCCTCTCGGGTCATTAGGATAATAAACTGCCCAGGTTGTACAGTTTTTGCTATTTCTGGTGCCTTTATCCACATTGCATAAATATCCTGGTAAAGTTTTTCTTTCTTAATGATCTGGTACATTATTACCTCTTATTTCTAAATCTTATTTTAATTTATTACATATTTCCATAGTGTCACGGGCAATCATTAATTCTTCATTGGTTGGAATAACCATTACCTTTACTTTTGAATTATCAGTACTAATAACGGTTTTGCTGCCTTTTGCATTACTATTTATATTATCATCAATTTCTATACCAAAAAAACTCAAATCAGCACATACTTTTTTTCTTAGTTTAGGTGAATTTTCTCCTATACCTGCAGTAAAGACCAACACATCCAGACCATTCATCACTGCTGTATAAGCCCCAATATATTTCTTTAACCCATAATGCAAAACATCCAGCGCTCTTTTTGCTTTTTTATCGCCTTCGCTGGCTTTCTCTTCCAAATCACGCTTATCGCTTGATATTCCCTCAGATAATCCTAAAAATCCGCTTTTTTTATACAAGATATTATTCATTTCTTCAGAATTTAGGTCCTCTTTTCCCATTAAGAAGGGAATAACGGCAGGGTCAACATCACCACAGCGAGTTCCCATAATAACTCCTGATATTGTTCCAAAACCAAGGCTGGTATCAATAGATTTTCCGTTTTTGATAGCAGTTAGACTGGAGCCATTTCCAAGATGGCAGGTAATTACTTTTAATTCTTCCAATTCTTTTCCTAACATTTCAGCTGCTTTTATGGCAACATATTTGTGAGAAGTACCATGGAAACCGTATCTTCTCACTCCATATTTTTCATAGTAATGATAAGGCAATCCATAAAGATAGGCTTTCTCGGGAATCGTCTGATGAAAAGCAGTATCAAAAACCCCTACCTGTGGAGTATCTGGTAATAATTCCTGGCATACTTTTATTCCAAGCATATTAGGGGGGTTATGCAGTGGCGCTAATTCAATATATTTATTAAGGGTCTTCATTACGTCTTGATTTATTAAAACAGATCCTGAATATTTCTCTCCACCATGAACAACTCGATGACCAACAGCCGATATCTCTGAAATCTCCTTGATAACTCCATGATTATTATTTAATAGAGCATCTACCACCAATTCAATTCCTCTGCGGTGATCAGGTATATCAATCTCTTTTTTCATAATATCTTTTCCAGCAGGGTAATGGGTAATCAACGAACCACTGATACCGATTCTCTCGACTAAGCCCTTCGCTAATAGTGATTCATCTGCCATATCAAAAAGGCGATATTTTATCGAAGAACTACCGCTATTTACTACTAATACCTTCATTGTAATTCCATCCTTCCCAATAATTTTTTCTATATTATTTACAATTTTTCTCCTATTTTAAAACCATGCTCCAGGGCCTTTATATTTAACTCTTTCACCCTTGCAGGTATTCTGGCGGAAAGTGCTTTTTTTATCGCATCCTTAGTGACAATATCAGTTAATTGAACTATGATACCCAAAGATATAATATTAGTCACCAGTTGATTACCAATAACTTTAATAGCATCATCTGTAATGGGATGCTGGTATATTCTCCCGGTAAAAGACGGTATTTTCAATACATTAGTTGAATCTGCTAGCAACATTCCCTCTTCACTTACATTTTTAATATATTTATCACAGGATTGTTGGGTTAAAGCCAATAAAATATCTGACTTTATTACTTTTGGATAATCAATTTTTTCTTTGCTAATAATTACTTCTGATCTGCTAGCTCCTCCCCTGGCTTCCGGGCCGTAGGATTGTGTCTGAACTACCTCGAAACCATCATAAATACCGGCAGCTTCTGCCAAAATTATGCCAGCTAAAATTAATCCCTGTCCACCAGATCCACTTAAACAAATTTCTTTTCTTTCTTCGTTATTCATTTCCCCCTCCTTGTTGAGCAATGGCACAAATTTCTTTATATTTTTCAGTATATTCCGGTATACAAATGTCTAAAAATTCACCCATAGGAATTTTCTCTTTCTTTTCTTCAACAGATAATTTGTCCCATGTTTTTTTTGGTACGGATATACTCTTTATCCAGTCCATCATTTTAACAGGAGTCCTTAATTTATTCATCCTACCGTAGGAAATAGGACAATCTGAAAGCATTTCAACAACTGAAAAACCTTTTTTACTTAAAGCTTTTTTGATGAATCGAATACCTTGATTTACGTTATAAATACTACTTCTAGCCACATATGAAGCACCTGCACTAGCGGCTAAAGCGGATATATCAAAATTTTGATCAATATTTCCGTATGGTGCAGTAGAACCAAACTTACCCGTTGGAGTCATTGGGGAATATTGTCCTCCGGTCATCCCGTATATCATATTGTTAATAATTATGGCAGTTATATCTATATTTCGACGTGCTGCATGAATAAAATGATTACCTCCTATAGCAGCACAGTCACCATCACCCATAACCACTATTACTTTTAATTTTGGATTAGACATTTTAATGCCAGTTGCAAAAGGTAATGCTCTGCCATGCGTTGTATTCATAGTATTAAAGTCAACATATCCGGTAATTCTACTGGAACAGCCAATTCCGGAAACCATTGCAATTTCATCCTTTTCCCAGCCCAAACTATGAATTGCTCGAATCAGGGCACCCAAAACAATACCATTGCCACATCCCGGACACCAGATATGAGGAAACATTTCTTTTCTAATATATTGTTCAATAACATTCTTCATTTACTTATTTCCTCCTCAATTTTTTCAAGGATTTCAATGGGATTTATCAAATCTCCATCAATCCGAGTATAAGATATAACGCGACTCTTACCCTGCGCTGCTCTTTGAACTTCTCTAACCATCTGCCCTAAATTCATTTCCGGTACAACTATCATATCTACCTGGCTTGCTAATTTATTAATCAAATCATCATCAAAAGGCCATAAAGTGATTAATTTCAGCAGTCCTACTTTAATCCCTTTTTCTCTTGCTAACTTCATTGTTCTCTGTGCTGCTCTAGCAACAGAGCCGTAGGCTACTATTGCTATCTTTGCATCAACCAAAGAATATTCTTCTTTAATAACAATATCTTTTTTATTTAATTCCACCTTATTCGACAGTCTTCTTAAAAATTTATCGATCTCTTCAGCATCAGAAGTAGGGTAACCCTTTTCATTGTGAACCAAACCGGTTACGTGATATCGATAACCGCTACCAAAATCAGCCATAGGGGGCACCATATCTTTATCCGCCTTAAAAGGTAGAAATTCCTCTTTTTTCACATTAGTTTTTTTTCTATCTGTAATTTCCAATTGCTCCCTGGAAGGAATATTTACTTTTTCACGCATATGTGCAATAACTTCATCCAATAATAACATGACCGGAGTACGATATTTCTCGCTAAAATTAACAGCTTTTATGGTTATTCCCAGAATTTCATTTACATCAGAGGGTGCAAGTGCAATCATGGGATGATCTCCATGGGTTCCCCAACGTGCCTGCATCACATCCCCCTGGGAAGGTTTGGTCGGCAATCCGGTACTGGGACCACCACGCTGTGCATTAACGATTACACATGGAATTTCACCAATTGCGGCAAAACCAATATTTTCCTGTTTTAAGCAAATACCCGGGCCCGAGCTGGCAGTCATTGCCTTTAATCCGGTTAATGAAGCCCCTATTACTGCTGCCATGCTGGCAATTTCGTCCTCCATCTGCATAAATTTTCCGTCAATTTTAGGCAATCTTCGAGCCATTCCTTCAGCTATTTCCGAAGCAGGGGTAATCGGATAGCCAGCAAAGAAACGGACACCTGCCAAAAGAGCCCCTTCAACACAAGCTTCATTGCCCTGTAATATTTTTACTATCTGCTTTTCATCACTCATCATCAATCCTCCAAACTTCCATCTTTCATATTATAGTTAGCAACTTTTTTTCTATTCTCAACCCTGATTGCAAAATCAGGACACCGCAGTTCACACAACATACACTGGATACAATCATCAATCTTTTCGGCAACCGGATAACCTTTTTCATTTGCCACAAGAACCTTTTTAGGGCAATAGTTGATGCAAATTCCACATGCCTTACACCATTCTTCATTGACAATTATCTTGGTTTCCTCATTCTGGTAGACTTTCATATTGTCTTTTTGTGGTAGCATTATCTCACCTCTCTTTTTTTATATCAAAAATTCTTTTTTTTAAAGTATCAATAGATCCCTTGTCAGGTATATACATAAATTCAATTAATGGAGTTGACTTGGTAATTAATTTCTGGACTTCTTTTTTTCTTCCCGGAGATACAATAAGAATATCGCGTTTGTTAATAAATTCTTTTAGTTTTTTGCTATCATGTGTTGTTGTATAAGTAATGCTTTTATATTTTATCCCGGCATATTTGATTGATTTGAAAACACGTTCAGCAAATTTTTGAGTCAAACAAACTAGGCCTATTTTCATTTCCGGAGAAGTAGCACGAGCGATATTTACCATAGTCTCAATTTGGGGATCAAGCGCAATGGCAATTATATCCTTAGATTCATTTTTAAGAAATTCCTGTACCTCTTGAAAATGAAAGAATGTTGTTACAACAAAATCCGCTGATTTTGTTTTAGTAATAAAATTCTCAGGATGATGATACATTTCGTCAATTAGAATAGGAATTATGTGGATACCGGTGCCTAATTCCAATTTTTTTGAAAAATAATATAATTGTTCTTGATTGCACTCTATAAAGGCAATACTAACATTATTTAGCAAATGTCTCTTTTCCTTTAAACGTTGATTAACCAGATAAAGAAAGTCTTCAATTTGAATATTTAATTCTAGGGCTTTCTGAATAGCTAAATCAATATGTTTGATTAGAGGATTGTTATTTTTTCGTAACAACGGTGATTTTGGTTGATAACCGTCTGTAATAATAAAAGTTCCTTTCCCGGAAGTTGAAGAAATAATTTTTTCCCGGGCAAGCTCTTTATAAGCCATACTGACAGTATTCCGACTCACACCAAGCTTGATTGACAACTCTCTTTCGGTAGGTAATCGGGTATTTTTTTCAAGTTGCCCTTCCATTATTAATTTTTTTAGGTATTCTTCTATTTGGAGGTAAAGAGGTATTCTACTATTCTTGTCAATTTCAATATCCATTATATATTTATATATTCCCTTTAAAATAATTTGATTGGACTAATTGACTAATGGATTAACCATTTATAGAATACCATATCTTATTTTTTTGTCAATATTATTTTTACAAATCTACCTCTTTTGGCTTAAGCGTCACCTGCATAATAAGAGTAATGCCAATAAGCCCCACCCCTATCAAATTAATGAATAGCTGAGACGGTATAACACAGAATGCACCGATAAAAAGTAACATCCTCTCAACAAAGGAAGTTTTTCGTAAAAAGTAGCCCTGTGTTGCTCCAGCAAATCCCAATGACATGCAAAGAGCAAGTAAGATACTAAATCCAAGCTTGCCAACATTTAAATCAGGCATAAAATTCCAGGCAATAATTTCTGGATGATAAATAAACATAAAAGGCAGTATATAACCCGGCAAGGCTAATTTCATTGACTCCATGCCAACCTTCAAAGCAGGTGCTCTTGCTATGGCTGCACCGGCAAAAACGGCCAGCATTACCGGTGGTGTTATATCAGCTAAAATACCATAATAGAAAACAAACAAATGGGGAAGAATCAAAGGAGAATTTTCAGCCATAAGTCTAATTAATGCCGGCGCTATTAAGGTGGCCATAATTACATAATTTGCAGTAGTTGGAACTCCCATTCCAAGAACTAGGGATGATATAGAAGCTAAAAGTAATGCAATTGGTAAAATCCCTCTGGATAAATTAAAGACAATACCGGTAAATTTTAAACCCAGTCCTGACATGGTAGTAATTCCTACAATAATACCGGCAGCCGCACAGGCTACGGCAACCGTCGTAGCGGCAATTCCCGCATCCGTAATTGCTTCTATTAATTTTTTAGGTGTCATTCTTGTTTTGGCATTAAACATGCTTATAACAAGCAAGACGACAATACTGGCAACCACTGATTTTTGTGGAGAATATCCATTTATTAATAAATAAATCAGAATAAATATGGGAGCCAATAGTATCCATCCAAGTTTTAATGTTTTTATTAAACTAGGCAATTGTTCTCGAGAAAGCCCTACCAGGCCAATTTTGGCAGCCCTGAAATCAACAGCCATAAAAAGTGCCAGATAATAAAAAGCAGCAGGTAAAATAGCAGCTTTGGCGACTTCAATATAAGGTACACCTAAAAATTCAGCCATAATAAAGGCGGCGGCTCCCATAATAGGGGGCATAATTTGTCCTCCGGTTGAGGCTACCGGCTCAACCGCACCGGCAAATACCGGACTATATCCTATATTTTTCATTAGGGGAATTGTAAAGCTACCTGTCGTAACAGTATTGGCGGTTGAGCTTCCCGATATAGTTCCCATCATTCCGCTTGATACAACCGCTGCTTTAGCCGGCCCGCCTCTGGTATAACCGGTTAATGCGGTTGCAAAATCGATAAAAAATTTTCCGGCACCTGTTTTATTTAAAATAGAACCAAAAAGAATAAATAGATATACAAAATTAGCTGATACTCCTAATGGTGTTCCAAATATTCCAGCATCAGTTAAATACAAATAATAAGCAACTCGGTTAATGGAAAACGTTCCGTGAGAAAATCTTCCAGGCATATAAGGACCAAATACCAGGGCATATAACAGAAAAAAGATAGCGACAAACATTAAAGGGGTACCTACGGCTCTGCGAGTTGCCTCTAAGGTAACTAAAATTAGAATAACGCCTAAAATTACATCAGTTTGATTGGGATTACCAGCTCGCCAAACTAATTCGTGGATATTAATAAGGACATAAAAACTGAGCACGATGGCTAAACCAATCATTACAAAATCATACCACTGAATTTTATCTCTGCTAATATGTTCTGTTCTAGCATAAATAGAAAAAGTCAAAATAAGAATAAAAGTGAAATGAATAGAACGTTGAATCAAACTGAAATATGCTCCAAACCAACCGGTATACATATGAAATACAAACAAACCTATGGATGCTGCCAAAACAGGAATAATCCAATAGCCTTGCAATTTCCTCTTTGCCTTTGATTCTATTTCTTCGGGGTTTTTAACAGTTTTATTATTCTCAATAGAATCATCTTCCGGTAATGATTCATTCTTATTAATATTTTCATCCAGACTTCTTTTATTCACTCTTTTTACGACCTCCTTTATCCGTAACAATTATATCAATTGGTTCACCACTATCAGCAAGATTATTTAATAAATATTCTTGATTTTTATACTTTAATACTTGTTCAACTGTATAAGCTATTCTCAATGGTAATTTTTCTATCTTTTGATTTATTTTTACAACTACCATTTCATGTTCAAAATATATCTTCTTTGATGGATGACTTTCCTGTCCTACACCGTACCAGGGGTATCTCTCTTCCAATAAATAAAAATAACCATCTTCTCCTATTTGAAATAAATCAATTATAGGATTCAAGTCTCTGGAATTGGTATATTCCAGGTAAAAATTGTCTTTAGGATAAACCCGAACGGACAACAGAATTTCCTGATTATCTCGATGAATAACTTCAAGAAAATATTTTATTTCCGAAGAATAGCAATTAATTTCTGTACCTGCCAATAAAAACAAAAAAATAAACAAAAAAGCAAGAGGCAGGGAAATTATATAAATTCCCCTGCCTTTTTTGTTCTGTCCTATTATTGGCAAGATTCTCCTAAACCTACTTCTGTAAAGTATTTAACAGCACCAGGATGTAAAGGAATGGCTGTCTTTACTCCATTATCCGGTACCAACTGTTTGGCAGAAGGATGTACATTATGTAATTCTTCGGCATTTTCAAATAAGGTTTTTGTTAAAAGATACGCTGTCTCTTCATCAATTTCAGCATTAATTACAACATCGTTACCAACTTGAACAGTCGGTATATCTTCATCTTGCCCTTTATACGTTCCTCCAGGAATTACTCCGCTCTTGTAATATCCATACTCATCGGTCAATTTTTCAATAATATCTTCATCAATCGGAACAAAATAGACATCTCTTACTGCAGTAACTTCCTGAACTGCGGAACCCGGATAAGAGAAATTCCAGAAAAGGGCATCAATATTTCTGTCCTTCATTGCTTGGGCAGCCTCTGGCTGCGAATAATAGCTCACTCGCATGTCATCATAAGACAAACCGGCTGCTTCTATAATCAATCTGGCCATGGTTTCGCATCCGCTCCCGGGAGCATCAACTGAAACTTTTTTACCTTCTAAATCCCGGACAGATTTGATATCAGGATCGATAGTGATAAAATGTTGAGGTGCAGGATACATTGAAAAAAGCCCCAGAATTGGCTGTTTGTTATCTTCAAACTGAACCTGGCCATTATAAGCCTTAAAAGCCACATCACCCATCGCCATTCCAATTTGAACTTCGTTACTTCCTACCAAACGACAATTTTCAACTGAAGCAGCTGTTGATTCTGCTGTTGCATCAATATCATCTAACAACCTTGTCCATAAATCAGCCATGGCACCTCCCAGGGGATAATAAGTTCCACCCGGACTACCTGTACCAAAAGTGATATAAGTTTGTGCTAAGCCAAATCCAGAAAATGCAGATACTATCAATACAAATGTAATAAGAATACCTATTATTTTTCTCATCTTTTTCCTCCTTAAATTATTTCTTTTTTTCAGAAAACTAGCTTTTTTACTATTTTATTTTTTTATATCACCTCCTGTTTTATATCTATTTTAGGCACATTTGGAATTATGCTATTCAATTATATATTTTTAATAATAATACCAAATCGAATCATATTCCTCAATATCTTCTCCCCGATCCTTCAGTTCCTGTAGATAATCATTGATAATAATATCGCGATAGACATATGGTTCTACCGGGGCAATGCCCTTTTCCCAGGGATGCCACAGATAGACCCTCTGGCCTTCCGGGGTAAAGGCAATCAATTCCCGGTCCTGCCAGGCTCGGACATGATTCTTGCCCAAACGGGGAACATTGAATACCGGCTCATCAGTGCGGAAGATACCGGGTAAAAGACGGGCTTCTTCTTTACGCTCTTGCCAGAGACGGGCTACCGGAACCAGATAATCCTTGTGTTCAGCCTTCCCTTTGGGGTAAAAGGTATAATAGGGATCCACTCCCGCTTTTTTCATAGCAATACGGGTAGAGGCATTCTGGAAACGGCGACTGGTTTCCAAGGTATAGACTAATTGATTGTAAACATAGATACCCTTGTTTCTTATCTTACTTACCGCTTCAGTTAAATCAGGAGTAACTTCCGCAGCACTTTCAATATGGGTTACCAGGGCAACATTGCGCTTTCCTGGTTGGACATAACTTGCCAGAAGATCAGCCAGTCTGTTAGTTATGCGGTAAGGTAATGTGACAAAAATACGGCTCCCCCAGCGAATATTGATAACCTGTTTTAGGGAACAGAGGCGATCCATGATGTATTTGACCAACTCATCATCTAACGCCAGCGGATCCCCGCCGGTCACTAACACATCACGCATGGAGGGATGGTCGGAGAACCAGGAAAGTGCCTGGTCAATCTTTTCTTTGGTTGGCATACCCTCCGGTAACATGGGACCGGTAATTTCCCAGTTGCGTTGGCAGTAAACACAAATTTGAGGACAGGTATCATAAGCCTTTAGTATTGATATCATAGGATAACGTCTGGTAATGAGTTCCTCCGGTGAGGTATCATGCTCACCCATAAAGTCAAAGTAGTATTTCCGTTCCTGTCGATGTTCCCACATTAAGTTAACATAATGTAATGGTGGAATTACCTGGGAACGAACCTGATAATCGTATTTCCGATCAGCCCGAGAAAAATCAAACAGGGACAGGTAATAAGGTGTAATACCAAAGGGAATACCATGTTGCAGGGAAAGCTCAATAGCTTTAATATCCTCATCTGTCAAGGGAATTAGCTCTTTCAAGGCCTTGAGATCCTGTTCATCTTTGAAGATGTGCTTGACATGCCACTGGTAGTCATACCAGTCATCTTCGCTCGCTGAGAAGTATTCTCTAATTTTTCGAACATTTTCTTTACGCTGGGCTATAAGGGATTCATCCAGTCCGGATGGATAACGATCCAGGAATTCATTGACCTTGTTATAGAGGTGATCCAGATAAACTGAACGAGCCTGACCGGCTTCTCTCCCCTTGATTTTCTGGAAGTCAATCATTTTGATTCCATCTTTTTCCAAAATGGGACCCAGCCAGCCTCGTGCCATATGAGCCTTACCTGCCATTGCTAACAATAAATGTTTTATTTCCTGGATGAATCCTTCCGATATCTTGGATTTGATTTCATCATTTGCCAGTTCCCAGAGGTATTGAAGTGTACTAAAACCAGCAATTTTTTCATTACGCAGCGAAATGAGATTGGTAAAGACCTTGATAGCCTCCAGGCTAATACTATAATCCAGCTTATGAACTGGTTTTTCTCCTTCCCGATAGGCCCACTCCAGGTCTTTACTGAAGTTATAGAGTCTGGTTCTGGCCTCATTGGTATCCTTGCTGTCAGTCAGGATTTCCAATATCTCGGGCATGGCAGACCATAGTTGTTCTTTTTGTTTATCTTTTATTTGCATTTTGGGACTCCTTTTAAAAATTATTTTATCTATATATCGTATCTATAATAGAAAAATAAAAACTAATAAAAAATATTGTGCATATCCCACATTTCTTCTAATTCGGACAATTTTTTAATAGTTTGTTTACCTTTTTTTATACTTACAGCAGTAACAACAGCATTGATAATACTTAATGGAGCAGTAAATGAATTAATAAAGGAATTCAAATCACTCCTTGCAATCAAGGAAACATCTGCCTTTTGTGAAATAGGAGAAACAATACTATCTGTAATGGTGGCAGTTTTTGCTCCTTTCTTACTGGCTATTTCAACTATTTCAACAGTTCTACGCGTATATCGTGGAAAACTAATGGCAATCAATAAATCTTTTTCATTAATACCGGCAATCTGTTCAAATAAATCTTCCATTCCATAGGTAATACTCTTGGTGTTCCTTAGAAACAAGCTTAACGCCTGATTAAAAAACAATGCCATTGAGGCGGCTGTCCGTAATCCAACAATATAAATTACTTCTGCATTTACAATATAGTTAATCAATTTTTCAAAAGATTCTGGAGAAATCTCATTGATTGTTTTTTCTAAATTATCTAAATCGGATTGCAGGACTTGATACAATACATTTTTGCCTTGGTAAACATTATTAATTGACTTCTTTAATTGATTAACAGTGGTTAATTGCATTTTAACAATATTTTGAAGAACTTTTTGTAGTCCGGGGTATCCATTGTAACCTAATATTGATGCAAACCTAACAATAGTTGATTCGCTTACGCCAACTTCTTTGCCGAGCTTGGCAGCAGTCAAAAAAGCTGCTCTATCATAGTTATTAAGTAAATAATGGGCAGTCTTTTTTTGACTTGCGCTTAATTTGTGAAAATTTTTTTGAATATTTTTTTGAAATGAAAGATTGTTTTTAATCATAAAATTATTGAATTATTTACGAAAGACATATAATATATTATGCAACTAATGTTGCAATAATGTAAAATGGTGCAATATTTCCTGCTTTTTATTATACAATAGAAAAAATAAAATTACCAGAAAAAATATTATTTTCTGGTAATTTTATTTTTTCTAAATTAATCATGCATTAATTGCTTTGCTTTTCTATATTATTATAATTATATTTTTTTTAATACTATCTCAACGGCCTTGTCCTTTTTGCCTCTGACTAATCCCAGAAGGACTTCAATTTCTTGATTTAGATTGCTTTTTACTTTTTCTTCCTGAATCATCGCTAAATTAATTTTGACATTTAGTATTGCACTATCAAAAGCAGCTTCAGCGAGTATTGCCCCTACGCCGGCATCACTGATTACATTTTTATTGCCTTTATTTGCAACTTCCTGACAGATGTTAAGAACTTCCAAGCTTTTTCTGGCAACTTCCAGCGGTACATTGGCTGCTTCTATTAAGGCTATCTGCATTTTTTTCCTTCGGTTTTCTTTTTGTTCCGCTGTTTCCTTAGGCAATTTCATAATCGCCATGAATTGGTTGAACGCTTCCACATCTCTTTCCATAAGTTCTTCTAAATCAGACCTTAAAATCTCGCTTTTCTTTAATAACTTTTTAATATCATCTTCCACATGAAGGTACTTGCCTTTTCCAATTGTTAAATTTCCGACCATGGATAGTAATGCGCTACCCATTGCACCGGTTAATGCTGCAACGCTGCCCCCTCCCGGTGTTGGAGACTTAGAAGCCAATGTGTCCAAAAAATTTATTATCTTTTGATCTTTCAGCATAAACTTTTATCCCCCTATATATATTATATTCCAGAAGATTTACTAAAATACCTTAGATAAGCATCAATAAAAATCTGAATTTCCCCATCCATCACAGCCTGAACATTGCTACTTTCGGCTTTTGTTCTATGATCTTTAACCATCTGGTATGGCTGAAATACATAGGAACGGATTTGGTTCCCCCAGGCAATTTCTTTCTTCTCTCCGCTTATCTTCTCCATATCTTCTTCTTTTTTCTTCTGATAATATTCAAATAATTTTGCTTTCAACACTTTCATCGCAGTTAATCGATTGCTATGCTGAGATCGTTCGTTCTGACATTGGACTACAATATTGGTGGGAAGATGTGTTATTCTGACAGCTGAATCAGTTGTATTTACGTGCTGTCCTCCTGCACCGGTAGAGCGATAAGTATCTATACGCAAATCTGCCTCATCAATATCAATCTCTATGTCATCTTCAATTTCCGGTATAACATCTACGGAAGAAAAGGAAGTGTGTCTTCTTTTGTTAGCATCAAATGGTGAAATACGCACTAAACGGTGAATCCCTTTTTCGGATTTCAATAATCCAAATACATTTTTACCGCTTACAGTAAAAGTAACACTTTTAATTCCTGCCTCATCACCTGGTAAAAGATCAATAATTTCCGATTTAAAAGAATTTTTTTCCACCCATCTAAGGTACATTCTTAAAAGCATTTCTGCCCAATCCTGTGACTCAGTACCACCGGCACCGGGATGAATGGATATAATAGCATTATTCTTGTCATATTCACCAATAAAAAGCATACTTCTTTCCTGGGTATTTATTTCTCTTTCCAATACTTCAATTTTTTCTAATATTTCTTCCCAGATTTCCGGGTTGTCTTCTTGAGAATTCAGTTCATGAAGAACTTCCAATTCCTCAATCCTATCATTTAATACTTGAAAATCCTCTACCATATTTTGTAAATCTTTTAGTTCTTTGGACATCTGGTTAGCTTTTAGTTGATCTTCCCAGAAAGAATTTGAGCTCATCATACTAGAAATTTTTTTGATTCTTTCTTTTTTCTGCTCTAATTCAAAGATGTCTCCTGAGTTCTTCAATTTTTCTTTTTAACTGGTTTATTCTGGTATTCAGATCGACACTGGAAATATCCATATATAAAACTCCTTACTAATTTATTATTTGTTCTTTCCGCAACAATGCTTATATTTTTTACCACTTCCGCATGGACATGGGTCATTTCTGCCTATTTTCTTTTTCTTGCTCTTCTTGTCAAGAGTCTTTCCTGGCTTATCCTGCATTGTAGCCTTACCATGATGCTTGTCTTCCGGTATAGCAATTTCTTGTCTATCATTGACGATTTCCGGTCTTTGCTTGATTTTTACGCGATAGATAAACTTGATGCTATCCTCTTTTATGTTTTCAACCATATTCTGAAACATATTATGGGCTTCAAAATGATATTCCGTAAGTGGGTCTTTTTGTCCATAAGCTCTCAGACCTATTCCTTGTTTTAAATCATCCAGTCTTTTGAGGTGATCTTTCCATTCGCGATCAACAATACGGAGTAAAATCATTTTTTCTATTTGTCTCATTAAAGAAGAAGTTAGTTCTGCTTCTTTATTTGAATATCCCTCTCTGGCTTTTTTTAATAAATCATCATACAACTGTTCTACAGTTAAACTTGATATATCGGCCGGAAATTCCAGAGAAATTCCAAATGTATCATAGAAATTATCTTTTAAGGCTGTTAAATTCCATTCTTCAGGATAGGTTTCTTTGTTTGTGTATCTCTGAATCATGCTATCAATAGTATCTTCAAGCATATCAATAATAATATTTTTAACATCATCACTCAGTAGAACAGTTTTCCTCTGATCATAGATTATCTTTCGCTGATATTCCATTTCATTGTCAAACTCTAACAACTGTTTCCTGATTTCAAAATTCCTTGACTCAACTCTTTTTTGGGCTCCTTCTATTGAACGGCTAATAAAAGGATGTTCAATAGGGGTCCCTTCTTCCACACCTAATTTTTCCATAAAGCCGGAAATGCGGTCTGATCCAAATAAACGCATCAGATCGTCTTGCAAGGAAAGAAAAAAGCGGGAAGAACCCGGATCACCCTGACGGCCGGATCTTCCTCTCAATTGGTTGTCTATCCGCCTACTCTCATGCCTCTCTGTCCCTATAACATGTAAGCCGCCTAATCCTGCCACTCCCTCTCCTAAAACAATATCAGTTCCTCGTCCGGCCATATTGGTCGAAATAGTCACTTTTCCTTCCTGACCGGCATCGGCAACAATTTCGGCTTCTTTCTCATGATTTTTTGCATTTAATATACTATGTTCAATTTTCTGCTGCTTAAGTAGTTTGCTGATTCTCTCAGATTTGTCAATCGAGACTGTCCCAACCAAAACAGGTCGTTTTTTTTGATTCAATTCTTTTATTTCCTGAATAACCGAATTAAACTTTTCTTTTTCCGTTCGGTAGATAACATCTGGATAACTATGTCTTATTAAAGGTTTATTTGGGGGTATAACTACAACCGACAAATTATAAATTTCAATAAATTCATCTTCTTCTGTTTTCGCAGTTCCAGTCATTCCGGCAAGCTTATTGTATAACCGAAAAAAATTCTGAAAAGTAATAGTAGCCAGAGTCTGACTTTCTCGAGCAATTGCCACATTCTCCTTTGCTTCAATTGCCTGATGCAACCCATCGCTGTATCTTCTGCCAAACATCAAACGACCGGTAAATTCATCTACGATAATAACCTCTCCATCTTTAACCACATAATCTACATCTCTTTTAAAAAGTTTATGCGCTCGGAGGGCTTGAATAATATGGTGCTGCAAATTCATATTATTTTGGGCATATAAATTATCAACACCAAGTAATTTTTCCATTTTGGCTACACCCTTTTCAGTTAAGAATACAGCTTTTTCCTTTTCATTAATCTTATAATCCGTTTCTTCCTTTAAATGATATACTAATTTATCAATTTGGAAATATTTTTTGGTAGATTCCTCGGTAGGCCCAGAAATAATGAGTGGCGTTCGTGCTTCGTCAACCAAAATACTATCTACTTCATCAATAATAGCAAAGTCATGTTTGGTTTGGACAATTTCGTCAGCGCTGATACTCATATTGTCCCTCAGATAATCAAACCCAAATTCATTATTAGTTCCATAAACTACATCCGATTGATAAGCCTCTTTTCTTTGTTCAGTATTCATATCATGTTGAACAAGTCCCACTTTCAATCCCAAAAATTCATAGACAGGTCCCATCCAAAAGCGGTCACGTTTTGCCAGGTAATCATTTACAGTAACAATATGAACACTTTTGCCCAGCAGTGCATTCAGGTAAGCAGGTAGAGTAGCAACCAGGGTTTTACCTTCTCCAGTAGCCATCTCTGCTATTTTGCCCTGGTAAAGAACAATTCCTCCGATAAGTTGAACATCAAAATGACGCATTTTAACTGTTCTTTTGGCAACTTCGCGAACTACGGCAAAGGCTTCTGGTAATATCTCCTCGGCGGTAATTCCTTTTTTTATCTTTTCCCGAAGGACTTCAGTCTTCTTCTTTAAGTCATTGTCACCCAAATATGATATTTCTTCTTCCAGCTCATTTATCTTTTCCACAAGCGGTTTTATTTTATTTAATTCCCGGGTATTTGGATCCCCGAATATTTTTTTAGCAATATTAATCATTTCTAAAACATCCCTTTCTCAATTACTTCCACTATTTCAATATTTTCATAGCAATTTTATTGCAAACCGTCCTCTTCTATCATTGTCTTTTGAATAAGTATAATCAAGCCAATAAAAATCATAATATCTCCCACACTTAAAATAGAAGTTTCGGGAAGTGGTTTGGGTAATGGAATAACATCACCTAAAAAAGCAAATAATGTTTTGCTGTCCTTTAGCGAATAAATCACGTTTTGCCCCTGCCCAGATAAACTTGCAGCATTCATATGTTGAGCTATCTGCTTGGTTATTAACACTGGCATTTTACCACCATTTACTGTAATTACAAATGAATTCAATAAAACGCCTAAAGTAACATATTTAAAACCTGGCAAGGTTATATTTTTGAAAGATGCTAATATTAATAAAAAATAAGATACAATTAATATGATTGAACTATATTTCAAAAAAAGCGATAAGTCCATGATTTCAAAAACCCACAACAATCCCCTTAATAAAAGGGCGGCTATAAATATATGAACACCGTCTATAGAGATATGGGATAGTCTTTCCAGCTCACCGCCTCTTAATAAACCAATTATAACGGCAAAAATAACAATTATTAAATATAACATAATACTAATTGACCCCCTCTTCTCTTATCAGAGAAATAAATACTTTTACCATATTCGGGTCAAACTGTTTGCCGGCTTCATTTTTTAGTTCATCTAATATTTCCTGTGCTGACAATTTTTTCCGATAAGGACGATCTGAATTCATAGCATCATATGAATCAACAATAGCTAATAATCGAGCAAACTTAGGAATAGCTTCTCCTTTTAAACCGTCAGGATACCCCTTTCCGTCATAACGCTCATGATGATACAACACTGTATCTGAACATTTCTTTAAAAATTCAATGGATTCAATAATCTTTGCCCCGATAACAGGATGCTTCTTTACTTTTTCATATTCCTCATCGGTTAATCCTCCTTTTTTGGCCAATATACGGTCTTCAATACCAATTTTACCAATATCATGCAAGATAGCAGCATACTCGATATACTCGATTTCGGTATCTAAAAAATCTAATTTCCTGGCTAAT
>CAZAJW010000061.1:0-10665 GCA_964485485.1 uncultured Atribacterota bacterium
AGCAATAACGGTTCATATTTTTTTACTATTGCAAGATAAAGCAATGTTCCCCCTACCAGTAACATGATAATACTTTCTACAGTAAGGCCGGTAAATCCCGATATCCTGATAATAGAAAATAGCGAGTTCATAAAATTCATCATTTTCTCCTTTCTGATAGCTACCCGATAACCAAAAGGGTATCATCTGTTTCAACCATATCATTTACTGAAACAGATAATTTTTTAACCTTTCCACTGGTATTGGCGATAATTTCATTTTCCATTTTCATTGCCTCTAATATTAATACTGTATCTCCCTCATTAACACTATCTCCTTCTGATACATTAATTTTAAGCACCTTACCTGGCATTGGAGACTGTATTTCCTCACCCTCTACACTGCCTTGAGCAGGAGAAGGTTTCGTTTCTGTTTTTGGTGCCGCCTTAACTTCAGGTTTTTGCGGCATTTCTTTTTGCTCGGGTTGCTTACTCTGAGCTACTGCTGGAGATGATGCAGAAGATTCTTTTCCTTCAGTTATTTCTTCTACTTCTACCAAATATTCCTGGTCATTAACCTTTATTTTGAATTGTTTCATTATTTTAAAATCCTCCTCTTTTTCTGGAACTTATTGAAATCCTACTTGACATAAGGTTTTGTTTTCCGGCTATAGTCCAGGGACTTACTCCGGCTGGAACATTCCTGTTAATACTGATAATCTTTATCTTTTTCATGGAAACTTCCATGTAACTTGATACGGCAGCAGAAATAACTGCAATTAATTCTTCTTTATATTTATCATCTTGCTTATCTATTTCCTTACTTTCTGCTTTTTCAGTAGCTGCTTGCCCCTTTCCTGGAATCATTATTTTTTCTTCTTTAACCTGTTTCTTTGAAGTCAGTTTAATAGCCTCTCGCAGTCCTATCATTAACAAAGCAAGTAAAGACAAAATAACAAAAACCAGAATCATAACTGTGATAGCTATTCTAATAGCACCCTCAATTCCTATATACATATTCTGTACCCCTTCTTTTCAATTAAAAGAAATTTATTACTTAATTTCTTTTAGTTATTCTTTACGAAACGGACGATTATACCGGAAGATTTCCATGTTTTTTCCCTGGTAAGCTTTCTCTTTTTGTAGATAACATCTCAAAGGCGGTTATCAATCTAGGTCTGGTTTCTCTAGGATCAATTATCATGTCTACATAGCCTCTTTTGGCAGCTTCATAAGGGTTAGAAAATCTTTCTGCATATTCGTCTATTTTTTGTTGGCGGAACTTTTCTGGATCCTCTGCCTTCTCAATTTCTTTTCTAAAAATAATATTTGCAGCTCCCTGGGATCCCATTACTGCAAGTTCGGCAGTTGGCCATGCTATAACCTGATCAGCTCTTAATTCTTTACCACACATAGCCAAATAGGCTCCTCCATAAGACTTACGTGTCACAACTGTTATTTTAGGAACCGTCGCTTCGGAATAGGCATATAACAACTTTGCACCATGTCGAATAATTCCACCATATTCCTGGGTAGTGCCAGGTAAAAATCCGGGAACGTCAACCAGGGTTAAAATGGGTATATTAAAAGCATCACAAAAGCGAACAAAGCGCGCAGCTTTATCAGAGGCATTAATGTCAAGACAGCCGGCAAGTACTTTAGGTTGATTGGCAATAATTCCAATACTCTGTCCTTTTAATCTGGCAAATCCGGTAATCATATTCCGAGCAAAATGTTCATGTGCTTCAAAAAAATCACCATCATCAACAATATATTTAATTATATCTTTCATCTCATATGGCTTATTGGGGTCAGTAGGAACGATATTTAACAATGCCTCTTCCATACGATTCGGATCATCCTGGGTTTCCATAATTGGTGGATTTTCCATGTTATTAGACGGCATATAGCCAATCATTTTCCGAACAGATTGAAAAACCTCTTGCTCATTTTCAGCTGCAAAATGGGCAACACCACTCTTTTGATTATGTGTCATTGCGCCACCCAATTTTTCAGAGGAAACATCTTCACCGGTAACTGCTTTTATAACACTGGGCCCGGTGATGTGCATAATTCCTATTTTCTTTACCATAAAAACAAAATCCATAATGGCTGGTGAGTAAACTGCTCCTCCAGCAGTAGGTCCAACAACTACTGATATCTGAGGAATTACTCCTGAAGCAATAGTATTTCTATAAAATATTTCACCATATCCACTAAGAGAATCAACACCTTCCTGTATTCGTGCTCCTCCGGAATCATTGATACCGATAACCGGTGCCCCCATCTTCATAGCCATATCCATTATCTTGCATATTTTTTTAGAATGCATTTCTCCTAATGAACCACCAATAACCGTAAAATCCTGGGAAAATACATATACTAAACGCCCATCAATAGTGCCATAGCCTGTCACGACACCCTCTCCTGGCACTTCTTTCCCAGCCATACCAAAATTTGTACAACGATGCTCGACAAAAATATCCAGTTCATTAAAACTATCTTTATCCAATAGCAAATCTATTCTTTCTCTGGCTGTCAATTTACCTTTATCATGCTGTGCCTGAATTCTTTTTTTGCCACCGCCTGCTAATACTTTCTCTTTTTTTTCTTGCAATTTTTTCATCAAATCATTGATTGATTGTTCCATTAAGCTTTCCACCTCTCTTTTATCACTTTAAATATAAATATTTCTTAATATTAAGACAAATATTAATAATTAAGCCTGGTAATTTACTTAATAATAAAGACATTAATTTTTTTCTTTTGTTTTTGTATCAAGCTTTTTAAGATTTATGCTCACATAATTCTACTAAAATACCATTAGTACTTTTAGGATGTAAAAAGGCTATGCGAGCTCCTCCGGCTCCATAACGAGGTTCTTTATCAATTAGTCGAACACCTTCTTCCTGTAACTTTTTTAACATAACAGCTAAATCTTCAACTTCAAAAGCAATATGATGGATTCCTTCTCCTTTCTTTTCAATATATTTGGCAATATTCCCGTCAGGAGAAGTTGATTCCAGTAATTCTATTTCACTTTCACCAACCGGTAAAAAGGCAACTTTAACATTCTGTTCTTTTACCTCTTCCTCTCCGGAACACTCCATCCCTAAAATATCCTTAAAAATATGAAGTGATTCCTCCAGACTATTTACAGCAACTCCGATATGGTCAATCTTCTTAAACAATGTTATCATCCTCCTTAAATAAGTTTTCTTTAAAAATTGCAGATAGCTTCTTTACCGCATTATAGGGATTGTCATTCTGTTTTAGGACTCTCTCTACCTCTTTTTCCAACCTTTCCTCGCTAATAAACTGAAAAAACATTTCTCGCCAGCTCTCCTGAAAGAGGTCAAATATTTCTTTTCTGGTCCTATTCTTCCTTCTTAAAAACATTTCTCCGCTTTCTTTCAGATAATCTATACATTTTTCTACTTCTTTCCATAAGATACCAATTCCAATATTTTCAGTCCCTACTGTTTTGAGGATGGGGGGATTCCACTTCTCTTCTTTTTCCTTGAGATGTAACATCATTTCAATTTCAGCAATTAATTTATCACTACCATCCCGATCTGATTTATTGACCACAAATATATCTCCGATTTCCATAATTCCCGCTTTAATAACCTGAATATCGTCTCCCATTCCCGGCATCACTACCAACAAGACAATATCTGATACCTTAATAACATCAATTTCTGACTGTCCAACTCCTACGGTTTCGATAAAAATAAAATCCTTCCCCATGGCATCCATAATCTTAACAACTGCCTGGGTTGATCGGGATAATCCCCCTAAGTGACCACGAGCACCAACGCTTCGAATAAAGACATCTTTGTCTGTTGTTAAGTCTTGCATCCTTATTCGATCACCCAGTATAGCTCCTCCGGAAAAAGGACTGCTTGGATCTATGGCAATAATACCAACCTTTTTATTCATTTTTCTCAGATGCTTTGTCAATTTATCGGTTATGGTACTCTTACCTGAACCGGGAGGTCCTGTTATACCTACAACAATAGCTTTGCCGCAATACTGATGTAATTCTTTCAAAAACGGTTGTGCATTTTGAAAATCATTTTCAACCATAGTTATTAATTTAGCCACAGCTCTACTATCACCATTTCTAATTTTTTGACTTAAACTCATATAAGAATTCCTTTTATCCCCAAATTAAGCAACAGCAATATTTGTTTTTATAAATTTAACAATTTTTTTAGTATCCGTGCCCGGAGTAAATATCTCCTTTATGCCCATTTTCTTTAATTCGGATATATCTTCAATAGGTATTATCCCACCGGCAATAACCAGAATGTCAGTCATTTTTCTTTCTTCTAACATCTTAATTATTTTCGGAAATATATACATATGTGCACCGGACAGTATGCTAAGTCCAATTACATCTACATCTTCCTGAATTGCAGCCTCTATTATCTGTTCCGGAGTTTGTCTTAAACCGGTATAAATGACTTCCATTCCTGCATCACGTAATGCTCTCGCTATTACTTTTGCTCCACGATCATGCCCATCTAAACCCGGTTTAGCAACTAAAACCCTGATTCTTGATTTCTTCATAGTTCACCTTCCTTGATACTAAATCTTTATAGAATCTTTGTATTCACCATAAACTTCTCTTAGTTGGTCACATATCTCTCCTAAAGTGGCATATCCCTTCACACAATCCAAAATAAAAGGCATCACGTTTTTATCCGAACTTGCTGCCTCTTTTAATAAACTCAGCGATTCTTGCACCTTAGATTCATCACGCTTGTTTTTAACCTCTTCTAATTTTTTAATTTGTTGCTTTTCAATTTCCGGATTAACCTTAAGTAAATCCTTCATTGTTTCTTCTTCAGATTGAAACTGGTTAACACCAACAATAATTCTTTTCTTATCTTCTACATCTCTCTGATATTGATAAGCACTATTTTGTATCTCTCTCTGGATAAAACCTTTTTCAATGGCTTTTGGCGCACCACCCAATTTCTCAATTTGGTTAATATAGTCCATCACTGCATCTTCAATTTCTTTGGTCAATTTTTCAATATAGTAAGAACCAGCCAAAGGATCTACAGTCTCGGTGACACCACTCTCATGAGCAATAACTTGCTGTGTTCTTAAGGCAATTCTTACTGCTTTCTGTGATGGCAAAGAAAGGGCTTCGTCCCTTGAGTTAGTATGTAAAGATTGTGTTCCCCCCAACACTGCTGCAAGAGCCTGTAAGGTAACTCTGATAATATTATTGTCGGGTTGCTGGGCAGTTAAAGTACAACCAGCAGTCTGGGTATGGAAACGAAGCATTATAGATTTTGGATTCTTTGCACCAAAACGGTCTCTCATAATCTTCGCCCATAATTTTCTTGCCGCTCTAAATTTTGCAACTTCTTCAAATAAGTCATTATGAGCATTAAAGAAAAAAGATAACCTGGGAGCAAATTTATCAACGTCCAGGCCTTTTTTTACCGCAGCGTCAACGTAGGCAATTCCATTGGCCAATGTAAAAGCAATTTCCTGTATTGCAGTAGATCCTGCTTCTCTAATATGATAACCACTTATACTAATAGTATTCCACCTTGGTAATTCCCTGGAACAATAATCAAAAATATCTGTAATTAGCCTCATGGATGGCAATGGTGGGAAGATATAAGTTCCTCTAGCAATATATTCTTTCAAAATGTCATTTTGAATTGTACCATTTAATTTAGTAGCAGGAACTCCCTGTTTTTCAGCTACCGCTATATACATGGTAAGCAAAACAGCTGCTGGAGCATTTATAGTCATAGAAGTGCTTACTTTTTCCAAGGGAATACCTTCAAACAATATTTCCATATCCTTCAATGAATCAATTGCTACTCCTACTTTCCCTACTTCTCCATGGGACATTGAATGATCAGAATCATAACCGATTTGTGTTGGTAAATCAAAAGCAATACTTAATCCTGTTTGACCATTTTTGAGTAAATATTTGTATCTTTTGTTTGATTCTTCGGCATCCCCAAAGCCAGCATATTGTCTCATAGTCCAAAATCTACCTCGATACATTGTTGGTTGAACGCCTCTGGTATAGGGATAATCCCCCGGGTAACCGATCTCTTTCAGATAATCTAAATCTTCTAAATCCAGGGGATCATATAATCGCTTCACTTCTTTATTGGAACCAGTCACAAATTGCTCTTTCCGTTCCGGAAATTTATCTAAAACCTTTTTTAGTGTCCTATCTGACCATTGTTCCCTGGCTTTTTTTATCTCTTTGTAATCCACGCCTTTTATCCCTCCTAATTCTTTTTTATATAATTAGCATAAATTCAAGATTATAATTTAACAGTCTATTTTATTTTTTCAGCTTCCATAAGGAGATCTTCAACTAATACATTAATTTTAATAATATTGATACCAGTAATATAATCTAATTCCTTTTTTAAGTTTTCCTGTATTCTTCTAACGATATCAGGGATATTCTTCCCATATCGCAGAATAAGGTTCATTTGTATTAAAATGCCCTCTTCGTTAATATCAATCTTTGTTTTTCCAACTCTGATTACTTCCTTAATATCTTTTATTGTAAAAAAGATGATATCCAGAATAGCGTTTTCAGAGATAAAAAGTTTACCAAAATAACTAAAAGGCGGTCTAACTACTGTTCTTTCTCCAATCTTTCGATTTCCATATCTCTTCCTATAGAAAATTTCTAAAGACTCCACCAGATTGATTGGAAATTTTCTCTGCACTTCAATCCCTGGTAGTGGAATTATATGAGTCCCCTCTCGAGACCTGCTGGCCCTGGCAAGCTGAATTTCCTTTTCGCTGGAGATATCCTCTATGAAAAAGGTTTGGCTAACTGGCGGTAATTCCAATGTCTGAACAATCTTATCAACCATGTCTTTGGAAGTTCCCAAAACCATTATCTTTTTTGGTTTTTCCTGATTAATTACATCCCGTACAGACTGAGCATGTTCTTTTTCAAAAAAAATGGCTCTCCTGATTGCCTGTATCCTATTAGCTTCCTTCTTTGCCGACAAACCTGCTAATATCTTATCTTTCTTAATTAATAAACCATCATCAATAATATATTCAATATGCTCTTTATGGGCGATTAATAAAGCTTTATGGCTTTTTCCTGTTCCGCTTCCCCCTACCAGGGCAATTACTTTCATATTATTTACTAAGCCTCAATCCTATTTTTTTGTCCTTACCCATCCTCTGCCTTCTACTGCAAGGGCTACTCGTCTAACCGCAATAACATAAGCAGCATCGCGTGGATAAAGTTTTTCTTTTTCCGCCAAATCAGCTACATCATTAAAGGCATCGGTCATAATTTTTTCTAATTTTTCTAAAACTTCATCTTTTGGCCAATAATAGTTCATATTATTCTGCACCTGTTCAAAATAAGAAACTGTTACTCCACCAGCGTTACAGAGAAAATCAGGGATAAGATATATATTTTTTTCTTTAATAACTTTATCTGCGGCAGGTGTAGTGGGCGTGTTTGCGGCTTCTGCATATATTTTTACCTTATCAAAATCAATTTCATTCACATTGTCAGCATGAACAGCCGAACCTAACGCTGCTGGTATTAAAACAGTTACCGGTTTTCTTAGCCAGGCATCTGCATCTTCTTGTTTCCAACCAAATGATTGGGCTTTTCGGGGATTGATTGTTCCAAATTTATCTAAAGTACCCGGAGCAAATAAATCTTCGGGTTTAATGCCATCTTCACAACTGTAAGTATATGCTTTTTTATCATTAGCATCCCAACATGACATGGCAATTACTTTCCCGCCATACTGGACAAATTTTTCACAGCAATACTGGGCATTATTTCCTGCACCTTGAATAGATGCAGTCGCATCTTTAAAGTTTATATTCAAACGTTTCAATGCTTCTCTAATACAATAAATAACCCCATAGCCTGTTGCTTCCGTTCTACCCAAAGAACCGCCGACACCGACTGATTTACCTGTTACAAATCCAGGCTTTCTACTCCTGGCGATAGTATCATATTCATCCATTATCCATAACATATCCTGGGGATTGGTAGCTACATCAGGTGCAGGTACATCCATTTCAGGACCTACCAAATCGTAAACCTTCCTAACCCATCCGCGACAAAGTTTCTCGGTTTCACGGTCAGAAAGTTCTCTAGGGTTACAAACTACACCACCTTTTCCACCACCTAAAGGAATATTTACGACAGCACATTTCCAGGCCATCATCATAGCCAAAGCCCTGACCATATCAATAGTTTCATCCTCTGCAAACCTCAATCCACCTTTGGAAGGACCGCGTGCCGTAGAGTGTTGAACCCGGAAACCGGTGAATGTTTTCGTAGTTCCATCATCCATTTCTACCGGTATGCGGACCCGAATCTCCCGTTCTGCTTCTCTAAGAAATTCCTGCATCGATTGACATAAATTACACTTTTCCGCATTACCATCAAATTGTGACTGACAAATTTCAAAAGGATTCATTCTTTCATCTTTAGACATTTCAAACCTCCAAATTATAAATTAATTTTTTCTCATTTATTTATCTTTAAACTCTTTCCTGAAGATAGATAATTATCAATTGATCTAGCAGCTACTTTACCATCACCAACAGCCGATATAACAGTAGCCGCACCTCTTACTATGTCTCCGCCGGCAAAAATACCATCACAGGTTGTCATTTTCGTTTTTTCATCTATCTTAAAATAGCCCCATTTATTTACTTCAACTCCCTGTGCACTATTGGCAATAATTGGGTTAGCCATTGTTCCAATGGCATCAATAACCATATCTACTTCCAAAGTAAAATTGGATCCTTCGATAGGAATCGGCCTTCTTCGGCCTGATTCATCCGGTTCTCCTAACTTCATTTTAATGCATTCCATGCCTGTTACTTTTCCTTCTTTATTGCCCAATACCCGGACAGGTAATGTTAAAAAATGGAAAACAACTCCCTCTTCTTCGGCATGATGCACTTCTTCTGCCCTGGCAGGAACTTCTTTTCTGGAACGACGATAAATGATATATGATTTCTCAGCACCAAGACGTAAGGCCGTCCGCGCAGAATCCATAGCAACATTACCAGCTCCAATAGTGGCTGCCTTTCTGCCAATTTTTATCGGAGTATCATATTTAGGAAAAAGATAAGCTTTCATTAAATTAGAGCGAGTCAGGAATTCGTTTGCTGAATAAACATCATTCATGTTTTCGCCCGGAATATTCATAAAACGAGGAGCCCCTGCTCCATTTGCCAGAAATATTGCATCAAACTCCTTTTTTAAATCTTCTACACTGCCTGTAGCTCCAACAACATAATCAGTTATTACTTGAACTCCAATTTTTTTTATCTCATTGACCTCATATTCAACAATTGTTTTGGGAAGTCTGAATTCCGGAATACCATAGACCAGAACACCTCCAGGTTTATGCAGTGCTTCAAAAAGAGTCACATTGTAACCCATTTTTGCCAGATCAGCTGCACAACTTAAACCCGCCGGGCCTGATCCTACCACAGCGACTTTTAAATCTTTTTTTGCAACATCGTCGGTTTTGCCATGAATATGATTTTTTCTAGCCCAATCAGCTACAAATCGTTCTAATCTTCCAATGGCAATAGGTTTACCAGTACTTTTTAAAACACATTCTTTCTGGCATTGCTCTTCCTGTGGGCATACTCTTCCGGTTACTGCCGGGAGGGCATCTGTCTTCAAAATTGTCAAATAGGCACTTTCAAAATCTTCTTCAACTATATACTTAATAAACAGCGGAATATTAATTTCTGCTGGGCAACCTGTCATGCATTTCGGTTTTTTACATTGCAAGCATCTTTGAGCCTCTTTAATCGCATCCTCTCTGGTATATCCTAATGGAACTTCCTTAAAATTGCCAATACGTTTGTCAGGAGATTGCTCCTTCATGGGGATTTGTTCCTGTTTCATTCTCTCTTTTACTGGTATCATATCAGCCATTGCTTCTCTCCTTACATTGACATTCTTTATGACTCTTATGGTGATTCCATGATTCCTTTTCTTCTTTCGTATAGCGCCCAATCCTATTTATAAATTCATCCCAGTCAACTAACTGTCCATCAAATTCTGGTCCATCAGTACAGACAAATTTAGTTTCTCCTCCTATTGATACTCTGCATGAACCACACATTCCTGTACCATCGACCATGATTGTATTTAGACTAACGATAGTATCAACCGAATAATCTTTGGTTAAAGAAGTAGTAACTTTCATCATGATCGGTGGTCCAATTGTCCAAACTTTCTTAATATTATTATCATGATCAAGTTTCTCTTTTAAGGCATCAGTTACAAAACCCTTTCTTCCATAACTTCCATCATCAGTAGTAATAATTAACTCATCTGATACCTTTCTTAACTCTCTTTCCATAATAATTAACTTTTTAGTTCTAGCACCTATAATGGTAATAACCTTATTACCTGCTTCTTTTAAGTTACGAGCAATAGGATGAATACAGGCAATTCCTGTCCCACCTCCAACCAAAACTACAGTTCCAAAATAGTCTATTTCAGATTTTTGGCCCAGTGGACCAATAAATGAATACAAATATTCTCCTTCTTTAAAAGAAGATAATTCATCAGTCGTCTTACCTACTATTTGAAAAACAATATATATTAATCCTTTTTCCCTGTCATAATCTGCAACAGTCAGTGGTATTCTTTCGCCTTCCTCTC
>CAZAJW010000062.1:0-2230 GCA_964485485.1 uncultured Atribacterota bacterium
ACAGCCGGGTCACTCCTCGCCGAGTTGGCCTTAAAAGTGCCTGAGCTGTATGCCGGGAAACTGGCACGTACAGTTCCTAGGGGGCGTAAGCTACCCGGTGGTGCAAGGCTGAAAAAGCCTCGTACAAATTGACTACCTTTGATTTTTAATTGAAAATACAATTTTTAGATATGCTATTAAATATTTTACAGATACAATTACCATTAACTGACCCTGTATTAAAATTCTTAATAATACTGTTGGGAATTTTAATAATACCAATTCTGTCTGATAAAATAAAAATACCTCACTTGTTAGGTATGATTATAACAGGAGTTTTGATAGGACCACATGGATTTAATTTACTAGCTCGTGACAGTAGTATTATATTATCAGGAACAGCAGGACTTCTCTACATTATGTTTCTTGCAGGTCTGGAAATTGATATGAATGATTTTAGAAAAAATGCTGTAAAAAGCACATTACTTGGACTATATGGTTTTTTAGTTCCGATGATTTTAGGAACATTTGCTGGAATATACATACTTGGCTTCTCAATTCCGACATCAATATTATTGGCAAGTATGTTTGCTTCACACACTTTAATAACTTATCCTATTGTTAGTAAACTTGGAATTTCAAAAAACAGAGCTGTTAATATTTCTGTTGGCAGCACGCTAATTACCAATATTTTAGCCCTTATGGTTTTAGCTGTTATAGTTGGAATGTCTGAAGGTGATATAAATAGTTCTTTCTGGATTAGAATGTCCATTTCCTTTATAGTTTTCACATTGATAATACTATTTCTATTTCCCATAATAGCACGTTGGTTTTTTAAACGTTATAGCGATAATGTTTCACAATATATTTTCGTTTTAGTGATTGTATTTTTAGGAGCTGTATTATCCCAAATAGCAGGTATTGAACCTATAATTGGTGCATTTATGGCTGGATTAGCTCTTAACCGTCTTATCCCTCGCACTTCTTCGTTAATGAATCGAATTGACTTTGTAGGAAATGCTATTTTTATTCCATTTTTTCTGATAGGTGTAGGTATGCTTATTGATTATAGGGCTTTTAGTGATTTAAATACCATAATTGTTGCAATAACAATGTCTGTAATTGCAACAGTTGGGAAATTTATTGCAGCATGGTTAACACAGAAAAATTTCAAATTTAACAATGATGAACGATTATTGATTTTTGGACTAACAAATGCACAAGCGGCGGCTACTCTGGCCGCTGTTTTAGTCGGGTATAACATAATTCTTGGTTATGACACTAACAATGAACCAATAAGGTTATTAAGTGATAGTATTTTAAATGGTACAATAATAATGATTTTGATTACTTGTACAATAGCCTCATTTGCAACCCAAAAAGGTGCTGACAATATTGCTTTACTTGAACATAATGATGAAGAGTTGAAGAAAAATATTGAAAAGATATTAATCCCGGTAAGTAATCCAGACAATGTTGAAGAATTAATTAGTCTGAGCAATATTATTAAATCAAAAAATAATAAAGATGGGTTGTACGCAATAAATATTATTAATAGCGATAACAACTTTCCTGACGCTGAGAAAAGCGCAAAAAAAATATTACATCAAGCAAAAATTGCAGCATCAGCAACAGATGTTGATTTAAAAACGCTTCTGCGCTATGATTTTAATCTGGTTAACGGTGTATCCAATATAATCAAAGAGAATGGAATAACAGACTTAATACTCGGACTTCATGTAAAAAAAAGTATTTCCGATTCTTTTTTAGGAAGTCTTACTGAAGGTATTTTATCAAACAGCAATATATCAACCTTCATATACAGACCATTTCAGCCAATTTCTACTATAAAACGACATATCGTTATTATACCTGAAAAAGCTGAGTATGAAATTGGCTTTTCTTTCTGGCTTGCTAAAATCTGGAATATCGCTCTAAATACTGGGGCAAAAATTCAATTTTATTCATCGGAGCATGCTACAAAGATTATTAAAAATTTATATTCAACACATCCAATCGAAGCTGAATTTTACATCTTCGATAATTGGGATAACTTCTTAGATTTACGCAAAAAAATAAAAGTTAATGATAATTTAATCATCATAATGAGTAGAAAGAATCTTTTAGCTTATCATGCTTCAATGTCTATGATACCGGAATATTTGAATAAATATTTTCAAGAACAGAGCTATTTGCTTATTTATCCATCACAAAATATTAAAATAGGTAACGGAAAAATTGATTTAACAAA
>CAZAJW010000063.1:0-17567 GCA_964485485.1 uncultured Atribacterota bacterium
GTGGATTTATCAAAAATAATAATTGGGCCCATCATAAGAAAATTATATCAAAATAAATTTAAAAAGGGATTAAATAAGCCCTTTTTGTTTGAAAGATAAATAACCATCCTTGGTAATAATCAAGTGGTCTAAAACATTAAAGCCTAAAATACTGCCGGCTTTACAAAGCCTGTTGGTGATTTCAATATCGTCTATGCTTGGCTCCGGGTCGCCTGATGGGTGATTGTGCATAAACAAAACACTGGCGGCATTAGCTAAGATAGCGGCTTTAAAAACTTCCCGGGGGTGAACTATTGAACTGGATAAACTTCCCATGCTGACAACTTCATAACTGATAATCTGATTTTTGACGTTAAAATGAACACAAATAAACTTTTCCCTGTCTGAGTTTCTTAATTCATTGTCGGCAATTTCGCTTTGGGCTACATCTTCTGAACACCTGTAAGCTGTGTTTGAAACATAAACTTCTTTAACCATGCTGATTTGGACCTTAGGGATATAGTGGCTCTTATTGTCCTCGTTAACCTCAAACCCTAACTGCTGATAGCTTTTCATTTCTTCTCCTCTCATAAAAATAAACATTTGCTTTTGCTAACAGCGTTAAAAATGAGGGTTCTGCTTTAAGTCAAAGGTGGAGTTTTGGCGGTTCGTCTACGGCGAATGAGAGGGATAAATAGCAAAGCGGTTTATGCTCGCAAGGCAAAAACAACCTTGACTTTAAAAGCAGGTTCTGAAATATACATTCGTTGAAAAAAAGAAAATGTCTCGATGCTCAGGGATTTTTTGATGAAGCAATAAACTTTGATAAAAGCCAGCCGAGGTTAAAAAAGGGGTTGGGGCGTGGGATGAAATCCAATTAGTAAAAAGGTCTTTTATGTTAATTTTCTAACATTTTATACAGCCCTTTGATAATGATACCTGTTTTTTCATTTTGAACATGAAATTTATAGTATTTTATTAAAGATTCTAAAAAGGGTTTATTTTGGCAAGCCACAAATCTTTGAGATCTTTCAATAACTGAAGCATTAAAATCTATTGTGAATTCAGGAGGAAGGTCTTTATTTATAGGTTTATTAATATTTACTAAAAGAATTTTACCAGAGACCGGAAAAACAAATTCATCTAAACAACTAATCGGGTCATGGTCATTTTTACCCTTAGTAATGAAAGGATTATCTCCTACAAAATCCCAAATATTTCCATCACCAGAGTATAAAAATCTCCAATTTTTTAATTTGTCGCTCCAATCACTTTTGTAAAAAGGAGCAAAAGGAATAATCAGTTTAGAGGTTTTTTTAAAAGCATTAGAAATTTTGATTCTATCAATGATTACATTTGGTGCTGTTTCACCATTCTTGTTTTTAATATTAAGATAATTGAGATCTTTAAAATTGTCATTAAAAAAAGTATTGGATAATGTATTACAGTATTCTATATTACTCGGTAGCCTCCAATATAAAAATAGTAAGAAGAGATAAAGATTCATTTTGTCAGTAAAAGGAATAGGAGTCTTATAACCAGAATTTCTAATAAAACTCAACGAGCTCCTTGTTGTAACCTCGATCTGTGTGTAAAAATCCTCTAAAAAATCAGAATAAGTTCCATCTTGCAAAACAATAGTATTGAGATTATTTTCAAAGAAAAAATTATCAGGAGAAATAGGATTAGACAAAATTATGTCTTCTTTTTTATCATAAATATAAAAGAAATTACTTCTATCAGTAAAACCTTTCAAATAATACCGAGGTAGATAATGATGTTTTTTACTACGAGGTTTTTTCAATGGAGAATATCCTTATTAATAAATTTAAAAAACCTTGATATACAGTGAATTATATACCAAAATCCTGCCTATTTTATTATGCAATAAATAACTTATAAACCAAGATTACAAGGGTCTTAACTATTTTATAACTTTATAGAGTCAAAAATTAATCCAACTGTAGCAAAAACCAAAGCTAGACTAGAAAAAGCTAAAAATCATGTAGCAAAAGTTAATTTCTTTGTTTGTGCCACTGCCATTTCCTGTAGTTTAACATCTAAAATGACTTTTGCGTGATCATATTGTGTTGAACCACTTCCTGCGGTAGCACAAATATCATCTACTAATTTTTCTATGTATCGTTATAACTCGATGACATTTTTTATCCCTTCAAACTTTTAATTATTTATTATTATTTTAATTTTTATTTTACAAAGACATAAAGTCAATAGGAAATTTAAATATATTCAAATTCTTTAATGATATTTTCTTTATATTTATTGCTTGATTATCTTTATCGTGTTTCTTTCGTAACATCATTATTGGGACGACCATAATTTGTGGCACTTTCTATCGAGTTCTTGGACGTATTTTTCAGTATTTCTATACAAAAGATAATAAACTGGATATTGAAAACTCTGATAAAAAATTAATTATAAAACACTAAGCTTTGTAATTAAAAAAGTTAAATATTTTTTTTATCTGTTTTCTGAAGGCTGTTTTACTGTTTATCAGTTTTATAGAACGGTCCTTTTTTTTATAGTAGCAGAATTCAATATTTTCTTCAGGCAAAAATTCTAAATAAGGATGAGCATCTTGTGAACCACCTGATTTTAATGAGGTAATAATATGGAGGCTATTCCTAGCCCGGGACATGGCAACGTAAAAAGCATTTTTAGTAACTGATGCCATATTGATATTATCAAAACCAATAATTATCACATGGTCGGCAGACAGTCCTTTAGAACCTACCATTGTTACTAATTCAATAGCTCCCATCCTCTTAACTTCGATTTCTTCTAATTCTGCTTCTCCATCTTCTTCGTGCTCAATAACCGCAATTTCAGTTTCTCCTATTTCCTTTTTAATAAACTCTGTTTTGAGTTTCTTAATATCAGAAATCTTAAGGTGTGTTGTTAATAAGCTAATTTTTTCATCTATGTTTTTTTCAGAATCAATTATCGTTTTGACAGCATAACATTTTGCTAATATAGTTCTTGTCTCATCAGTATCCAAATCAGAAAAATTCTTATTATTTTTAATTGCATCTATTAATAAGAAATGTTTTCTCTTGTTTGGAATGCCCTCATAATGTATTGCTTTTCTAAAATTAAAGTTATCGCTGCGATTATTATAGAGAGAATAATATGTTAGGATTTTGTAATAGTCATCAGAAAAAGAACGTTTTTCAACCTGATATTCAGAAAGAATATTAAATATTTTTTCCTTTGATTTGGCTAAAAATTTTATTTTTTTTGATGGCGTAAGGATTAATAAAAATGCATCTTTTTTGTCTCCACTTTCTAAGTCAGCTTTTCTTTTGTCTATATCAGTTTTATTATCAGTAATAAATTTTTCAACATAATCAACTGCAGTTGCCGGGTGGGCACAAGCGACTACTTTAATTTTAGGATCTTCATCAGAGGTTTTTAATGGCAGAAATATTTTTTGAATACATTTATCTTTTTTACATTGTTGAATAAAATAACTAATCGCCTTAGTAATATGAAAGCTACATCTTCCGCAAAAAGGTAGCATAGCATTTATTATGCTTTTATCATTGTATTTATCCCTAATTAAATCGGCTTTACCAGATTTTAAATTTTCATAAAGCACTTGTTCATCATCACCAACGATAAGAAGACCCTTAGAGTTTAATGATAGCTGGTTAATAAATGAGTCCTCGGCTAAATTAAAGTCCTGATATTCATCAACAATAAAATATTCATTATTATTTAAGCTTTTATTTTCTTCCAATGCTGTTTTTGCCCTGATTATTAAATCAGCAAAACCTGAAGCATTATAAAATTTGCACAATTCAAAATATTTATCTTTTATATTTGACCAATCAGTAGAACTGTCAAATTGATAATTATGTAATTGTCTTTCAAATGTTTTCCAACTAAACTGATTGATATCTAGTTCTGGAAAGAAGGCTAAAATATCACTCCAGACAATATTTTTCCAATACTCTCCAATTAATTTGAAATGTGGTTGGAATTTATGTTTGGAAGTACCATGGTTTTTCTCAACGATACTCCTTGCAAATTTATGAAGAGTAGTCACTGTAATGTTGCTTTTTTGTTTGCTGCTTAGATTTACATCATTAGTAATATCGTTTTTTAAGTCCACTACTAGTTTTCTAACAAAACTCGTTACTAAAACATTTGCCTTTGAATTATTTTTAAACCAATTGCTTATTCTGTTGAGAAAAAGAAAACTCTTTCCAGTTCCTGGACCAGAAACTATTAAGGTTCTGGTGGCTGTAAGATTAGCTATTTCAGAAGCATTATTATTGCGATATATTTCTCTATTTTTATTATTAAAAAAACTCAGTTCTTGAGTTAGTAAGCCAATCTCATATTGATTAAAAGGCAATCCGTTTTCATTAATTAAAAATCTAGTTTTAAACATGTTTTTACTTCCTTTAATTAATAAATTTCTACTATATTGTAAAATAAGGGGGGTAGTCGGTTAGCTCCACCTCACGGATAACCGCCTCACTTATAGGGCGATTATTGTGGTTAAAACAGGCTCAATCTCCCACTTTCAGCAGTTGCAGTCGCGTTTTTAGTGACCTACGCTCCATAGGTGGCTCTAACCAACTATCCCCCTTAAAATAATTAAAAATAGAACTTTTAGAAGCCCATAGAAACTAATAAAAAGATTAAAGCATAATATTATTTATAATATTTTCAACCTTAAGCCTAAATTTATTCAATTCTTCTATTTCTAAACCACTGAAAAGAATTTCTGTTTGAGTTTTGTTTTCTTTGACAGGCCTAGCCAACTCTCTACTGGCTTCTTCAATCCTTAATATCTTTCTTATTGACTGAGAGGTTTCGTCATACCACTTCTGAAATTGATCAAGCAGATTGCTGATTTCCCCTAAGGCAATAGAACAACCAGTGAAAACAACAATACCAGCAGAAATACAAGCAGCGACTTTTTAGGCAATCTTTTTTAAACTTTATCCGGAACTTTCCCTACCATTTCTTTTTCTACTTCTCTTACCGCTTAAGAAACTACTCTTGGCTGAGCTTTTTCTTTTTTTACCTGATGATAAAAAAACTGTTTCTGGTATTTCTCTGGCTTCTAAGCCTCTTAGCATAAGAATTAACAAAACTACTTCCTGTTTATGATTATAACACTAAAGAAAACCCCTAAAAGATTTCATACCATTTTCAACGTCTATATTAGCCAGGGTGATGTAAATGGTTGTCGTGCTGATGTCTGAATGTCCCAGAATGCGTCTAAGTGTTTCAATATCTTTGGTCTGCCTGTAATATTGAGTTGCATATGAGTGCCGCAAAACATGCGGTGATATTTTTTTAGTTATACCTGCTTTAATGGCATATCTTTTCACCATCTGCTGCAAATATCTGCTTGATAATTTTTTGCCCTTTAGTGTTGAAAAGAAATAATCGCCTTTGGGTCTCATTTTGCGCCAGCTGTTAAGCAGGTCTATTAAATAATCCGGAATTGCAAGATCCCGGTCTTTATTACCCTTGCCGCTCTCTACTCTTAATTTCCCTTTTGTAAGATTAATATTTCCAGGTCTTAAATTAATAACTTCAGAAATTCTCAATCCACAGTGAAGCATAAGCGCCATCATGGCTTTGTTTCTTAAGCCTGTGGGATATCTTTTATTGGGCTGTTTTAATAAATTTTGGGCTTCTTCCGGTTCTAAAATTGTAGGCAATTTGTTTTTTGCCAATTTATTCCCTTTTTTAGCTTATACTACGTTAAATGTCTATTATGCGTATCATATAACAGGATTACTGTAATGCCAAGTATAAAGCGAACTCTATAACAAAAATTGAATATAATTTTAATTAGAGAATCTTAACTATCAATAATCTAATATCATAAAATATTTCATCTCTAACTTCTGAAAATACTAGCGATAACGCTTCCAGTTTTACAAAATCTGGAATTGGACTGATCTTTTTTATAAAACCTATAATAATATGTAACACCCTTTTCCCTACTTACAAAACTACTGCAAAAAAATATGGTTTTTTTCATCAATATCATATTTTCCCAAACACTTTATAGTGCATAAATTTTCGTAAAAAATAACAGATTTTATTAAATCCCTTGAAGTAAAGTAAGCTTTTTGCCCATAATTCTTTCGTCATATAGGGTCATAAAATTTTTATAATATCCCCATATTATTGACAGGACTTCTATCATTTTCCTTAATTAAATCATTTATCCATACAAAACTATTACTCCATATCTTTTAAATCTGGCCAAGGTAGTGAAATTTCTAACTCAATTTTAAAAATTTTATTCCTAGTTCTTTTTTTAAAAATGAGCAGTTACACTAATTTGATATATTATCTAATTGATTTTAATCCATTTTATTTTTTATTAAATATCTTCTAAAATCTTTACAGACCAATAAAATAACTTTAGCAGAAAGAATGATAAGATCAAAAACACATATTTTAGAAGAAGAGTCTCGAATTAGGTTTAAACAATCTATTCCAGAAAATTGGATTCCTAGAGACCAAACACCTGATTACGGCTATGATTTTGACGTTCAGGTAGTTAATAAAGAAGAGTTAACTCCTTTTCATTTTTATGTCCAGCTAAAATCTACAAATAATATAAAAAAAATAAATGATAGCTTTACTCTACCTTTTGAAACAAAATATTTTAAACTATATTTTCAAGGCCCATTTCCTGTAATGATTTGTTTATATATCAAAGAAATTGATAAATTATATTATATATGGTTGGACGATTTTTTTAATAATTTAAATTTTGAAGAATACGAAAAATTAAAAATACAAAAAAACAAAACATTATATTTAAATAAAGAATTAAATAAAAGTAAAAAAGACAAATTAGAACATGAAATAAAAAGATTAAATTATTCAAGAAATCCAGACATTATGTCTAATGACATATTTGATGTTCATTTTAAATTAAAAACCAGTTCAGAAAAGAAAAAATACATTTTAAGAGGAATTTTTGATTATTACTTAATACTTCATAAAATAAAATATTTCAATTTATTTGAAGTGGAAGAAGATGAAAAATCAAATATAATTGTTGATTTGGATAATAACAAATCTATTATTAGCTTTAATGACTCAGAGATTGCCCTTCCTATTTTAACTGAAAATAAAAAATTAAATACAACTATTGCTATTTCCATCAGTTATCTTTTACTAGAAAACGGTTATACAAAGAAAGCAGGTAAATTATTAATCGAAACGTTAAATCTAGGTCTAGATTATCTAGATAATAATTACTTGGAGGAGACTTTCCTTTATATTTCTAAAATACTTCTAAAAAGTAAAAATGCTCTATACATAATAGAATTTTCGAAAAATCTTAGAGATTCAGGAAAAATAGGTTCTGCGTCATTATTATCAAATATTGGAAGATTATTATTAGAACCTGATAATTGTGGGAACGAGTTTTTTTATAAAAATTATATTGAATTTTGTGAATCTTTAATAAATTTATTTGATTCTAATCAAGACAGAGGAATGAACTTTTACAATATGGCCAATACTTTAAGAACTAACCTTTATGATTATAAAAAGTCTATAAAATATTATTTTAAGGCCAGAAAGTATTTTCTAGAATATCAGAACTTATCCTATTGGTGGGCAGAGTTAGGCGGAGCATTTTTTTTAATAAATAAATTTAGATTATCTGAATTATTTTATAAAAAATCTTTAGTATTAGGTGAAAAAAATATTCAATCTCGTGCCCTAATGGCAGAGGCATTGCTTTATCAAGGTAAATATAGTCAAGCTAAAAATGAAATAGAATTATATTTAAAAGAAAAAGAAATTGGAAAAAACAATTTTACTCACTTTTACTTAAAGTGGTTCCTTTATGATTTTCTATCAACTAATTTCAAGGATTCTCCAAGAAAAGTCAAGGAATCACAAAATGTATTTAATCATATAGTAAAACCTATGTTTTCTAAAAATAATAAATTTGAAACTGCTTATGAACTAAAAAAAGTTATTAAGCTTGATCCTTTGAATAGTATTGCATGGTATAACTATGCAGTTTCCAATTCTGATGAAAATAGTAATAGATTTTTACCATGGGCAATATCATCTACTTTAAATTTTGATGACGTTGAATCTTGGACTAATACTTTAATTTTAATGATTCAAGAAAGTATTGATAAAATTGATCCAACTCTCTCATGGTCTTTTATTTATCAAGCCGCAGATAAATTTAATGGAGGTATCCTTTTAAATATTGAGAAGTTTTTTAAAAATCAGAATTTTGATGATGAAAAAATCAATAATATACTTACTTCATTTAACAATATGTTTAATACAGCTTGACCCGTTTGAATTTATCGAAATTTCATTTATCCCACAAAATTGTTTATAGAGTCATAGCTGCGAAACAAATCAATTTCGAACTTTCTCCATCGTTTTGCCTAATATGATTCATCAATCGTAGAAAAGGGACTTATAATTCTTGCTTCTACTACCCTTGTTTTTCGAAAACTATGCTTTAGCTGGTTTTCCAATCAAAAATTCTTCTGAAAAATCTTTTACTCGATAATCCTGGATATTACCGGTATAGCTATTAAAACGATTATGCTACTGTAGTAAATATTTACTCGGTATCTCCTGATTATTTGAAAGGAATTACAACCCCTACTGCCCCCCTTTCCGCCCTTCCATCCACTTTCGCACACCTATTGCTAACGCAATGAAAAGCCCTTAAAGGTTTTTACCGAAAGGCTGCGGTCGCTCAGGATTCTCCCTCGCTTTCCAGGGTGCAGTCAGGCTTTCGCCCGACACCCGTTTTGCGCCTTCGCTTGTCTTTCCACCGGCCCCTTTTTGGCTCAGGCGCTCCCTCGCCTTGTTAGGCATATTTTCTTTCGCTCCCTTGATATATTTATGTTTAAGTGGATAGGTTCTATAGACAAGGAGGGGTTATGAAGAATGTAGTATAGCAAAATATGTGAAGCAGTATTAGTTTCACATACCTTGTTTAAAAAACACTGTTTAAAAAGCACTTGACAAATTTTAGTTACTTCAATTATAATTCCCAATATGGTAACAAAAATAAATATAATATATTATCCCATGAATAGAAATGAGATTATTAGGCAAGAAATCACTAGACAATTTCAAGCAAAAGCATGCTGATGTTAGATCACAAATTAATTCGTGGGAGGCAGAAGTTGAAGAAGCAATATGGGATACACCTATTCATCTTAAAAAGAGATATCCGAAAGCCAGCCTTTTAAAAGGAGGGTATGTTATTTTTGATCTGTGTAGGAATAAATATAGATTGCTAACACTGGTTAACTATAAAAATGGAATAGTGCTGGTAAAAAATATAGGAAACCATAAAGAATATAATAATTGGAAAATTAATTAGAAATAAAAAATGAGTAAAATAAAAGTCATAAAAAACGAAAAAGATTATGAAGAAGCTCTTCAATTAGTTGAGAGGTTAATGATTCTTGATCCTGATTCTGATTCTGAAGAAGGTGAAAAGCTTAATCTTCTTAGCACTCTAATTAAAGACTATGAATCAAAAATATTGCCAGAGGAGCTTCCTAGTCCAATAGATGCAATTAGATTTAGAATGGAACAAACTGGTCTCAAACCGATTGATCTAACACCTTATATTGGAAGTCGAAGTAGAGTATCAGAAATTCTTTCAGGTAAACGCCAATTAACTCTTGAAATGGTGAGAGCATTATCTGAAGGTTTAGGGATTCCTGCGGAAGTTCTGATACAGAAATACGAACCTGCAAAAGGCTCAGAATATGAAATGTGGGACAACCGGCTTGTGAGAGAAATGGAAAAACGCGGTTACTTTGGGAAACTGTCACTAAAAACACACAATAAAGTTGATATGTTAAAAGAATTCTTTTCAGGTATTGGTACGCCAACCAATGCAGTAGGTTTGACACGAAAATCAAGTTATCGGTCTTCTCCGCTTACAGATAAAAAAGCTCTTAGAGCGTGGGCTACACGAGTAATCCAAAAAGCGAAAAAGATTGAAGTGCCTAAGAAATATAAACACGGCTCTCTTGACCTTAAATTTATGAGAGAGATGGCACAATTAAGCCTGCTCGATGATAACCCAATAAAAGTGCAAGAGTTGTTATTAAGACACGGAATCATACTCATAGTTGAGCCTCATTTCTCAAAAACTTACTTAGATGGAGCAACAATCCTAATCAATAAAGATAATCCTGTTGTAGGTTTAACTCTAAGACACGATCGTCTTGATAATTTTTGGTTTACTCTTATGCATGAACTTGCACACATCTCTTTACATTATGATAAAGACGTCACTCTTTTCTATGATGAAATCTGGGGTGTGAGAGGAGTTGATATTAATAGCATAGAGAATGAAGCTGATCAAATGGCGCGAGAAGCATTGGTACCTAGCAGTAAATGGGAAAACAGCCCAGCTAAGTTAATTCCATCACCAATGGCTGCACAAAGTTTAGCTAATGAGCTTGGCATCCACATAGCAATTGTTGCAGGGGTTATGAGCTACGAACACAAAAACTTCTATTACCTAAACAAGATTGTTAATAGCTATAAAGTTAAAGTTTACTTTAGAAAGCAATTACCGAATAAATAATATGTTTAATTACAAGCATTATATTCCTATATTACGATGGAGAGCTGCTGAGAAGGGAGCGCTTCTTAAATTGAAAGACGAACATAAATCATTGGTAACGCCTTTGATTGAGTTCATCATGCCACAGTCTATCAGCGATGGCGAGAAGACACCAAAAGAATTGTTACAGGAATCCATAGAAAAATTCTTAAAAAATCTCCCAAGTATTACGGATCAAGTTATGAAATATTGGGGACAAAAGGCAATCTTCATAGATGTGCAGCTCGTTGATGGTTCAATAAGAGCGGAAGTACTGAAGAAAATTTTGGAGAATGGGAAGCAACTCAATATCTTTATGATTCCTGTGATAACCGTTATACCTGTAGTTGGTTTCGAGTCAGATTTACAAACGAGATGCGCTGCAGTAGAGTTTGCAAAACAAAGCGGTCACGGCCTTTGTTTAAGAATTACCGATTCAAACTTTAAGGAAAAAACACTTTCTGGTGATATGGAAGACTTTATAAGTGGAAATAAAATGACTCCCAAGGATGTCGATTTGCTTGTGGATTTCAACATTGTTAATGAACAAACCTCGGTGAATTCTCTATTAGAGAAAGTAAGCATCATCTCAAATTTAGATAAATGGAGAACCTTTACAGTAGCAGGAGGTGCTTTCCCACAAGATCTTTCACACTTGGAAAAACACAATCAGCACGATATTCCTCGGTTCGACTGGTTAATCTGGAATGAGCTCATAAACAAACTAGAGCGAAAACCATCCTTTGCTGACTATGCCATTCAATACCCAATATATTTGCCACAAACTTTTGCCTCTAATCCAAGCGCCAGTATCCGCTACTCTCTTGAAAAGAAGTGGGTAATTGTAAGAGGTGAAGGCTTAAGAAATCCAAAAGGCGCTGGATTTAAACAATATCCAGCTCAAGCACAGATACTTGCTAACCAGAAAGATGTTTTTAAAGGGGAAAGTTTTAGTGCGGGAGATGCCTATATCGCCGAAAAAGCAAGAGACATAAATACCAAAAAGACTGGCAATCCCAAAACATGGTTAGAAGCTGGCATTAACCACCATTTAGTGCTGGTGGCGAATCAGGTCGCCAATTTGTCCTGAAAATTAAGGTATCTCTTACTTTATTGCTAAGCGTTTGTATGTCTAGAACAGATGACAATTTTTGATATACCAAGTTTCTTTGTTTCGAGTAATATCCATTGGCTTCACCGTACTCTTCAAGAATTTTAACCGCTTCTTTCTTCCACAAGAGTTTTGCAACTGATACGCCTTTTTGGTGCTTGTTAAATTCGGCTTCACGAATGACATTAAAGCTTACTGAATTATCGCTAATGATCTTAGCAACTACAATTCCCCACCAGTCAGGAATCAGGTTAATTGCGTTGTATAGGTGGTGTTTTCCTACCACAAGCGTAATCTTGTTGAATACCTCGTTAAACTCGTTCATTTGCTCCGGCAACCGTTCAAGAGTATCGCGGTCGCTCTTTATTTCATAACCATGAAGGACACCGTTTATAACTGCAATATCCACTCTAGCAAAACCATGATGAACTCCTAACTCTTCTATTATTCTTACCTTGTGGTCGGAAGCGTGACGATCTATTAAATCCTTTTTTAGAGCGTAGCGAATTACTGAATCATTTGTTCTAATTAATTTCTTTACTATTTTACTTTTTCTCATTTATAGAAAAGTATATATATTTTTTAACTTAATTTTTTATTATATAAATAGTACCATAATTGCAAAAATGTTGTTAACCCAAATTTCTTTTAAATATTGAATATTTTTAAATTAGTGATAGTATTTAATAATTTTATACAATATTAATTATTTTGTATATAAAAACCCACTCCAGTAATATATCCAATTTATCCGATATGCCTTTTAGGGCATAATCGCAGAGTTTTACAAATTCATCCGATTGAGTAAATCCTAAAACGACTTCTTCCTCCCCCGTCATACCGAGGCCATTCTATCCATTCATTACTAACAACCGAGATTCTCAGAGTCCCTGTTAAAATTGTCTGGCATTCTTCTCTGAAAACTACCTCTTTAACAAGATCTTTACCGGAAATACTTTCATCTGCTATCTAGATATCCAAACATTCAATCTATCGGATTAGGGATTTCTTGAAAGCAGTCTTTTATATATCTCTCGACCTTGACCAAGCAATCCCTTCAACCTCAGTGAGAACTGCCTTTTACACCCGTTTTTTATATGCCCTCATCGCAAAGATATAAGCCATAAGCATTATCCCGATGCACCACGCAAGAGCGACCCAAATATCATTACCTACCGGCTGATTTGAAAGCAGCGCTCGTATGGCTTCTACTATCGAAGTCACCGGCTGGTTTTCGGCAAAGGTGCTAACTATCAAAGGCATCGACTCAGTCGGCACAAATGCCGAGCTGATAAGTGGTAGAAAGATAAGCGGATAGGAAAAGGCGCTTGCGCCGTCTACCGATTTTGCGGTCAGTCCGGGAATCACCGCTATCCAGGTTAAAGCCAGCGTAAACAATGCGAGTATACCGGCTACGGCAAGCCATGACAGTATCCCAGCCGATGAACGAAACCCCATAGCGAGCGCTATGAGAATGATGATGACAATCGAAATAGCGTTGGATACCAGCGAGGTCAGCACATGCCCCCATAGTATGGTGGAACGCGCAATCGGCATGGAGTGGAACCGCTCCAATATACCCCGCTGAACGTCGGTAAACAAACGAAAGGCCGTATAGGATATACCGCTTGCAATCGCTATTAAAAGTATACCAGGCAATAAGTAGTTAATATAATTATCTGTACCGGCCTGAATCGCCCCGCCGAATACATAGACGAATAGTAGCATAAATGCAATCGGCATAACGGTCACCGTAATGATAGTATCCATGCTTCGTAAAATATGGCGCATGGAGCGTCCAAGCATAACGCCCATATCACCGAAAAATTGTTTATTCATTATTACTTCCCCCTTTTTTACCAATGATTGCCAGGAATATCTCCTCCAATGAAGGTTGTTTTTCCACATATTCCACCTTTGCGGGCGGAAATAACTTTTTCAGTTCCTCGAGCGTGCCATTGGCGATAATCCTACCCTCATGCAGAATGGCAATTCTATAGGCAAGATGTTCGGCCTCCTCCAGATACTGCGTGGTCAGGAATACCGTCGTGCCTCTGTCGGCCAGTTCTTTGATTACCTTCCAAACTTCGATACGCGCCTCAGGGTCAAGCCCTGTAGTCGGTTCGTCAAGGAAGATTACCTGCGGCTTTCCCACAAGGCTCATGGTGATGTCAAGCCTGCGTCGCATACCGCCTGAATAAGTAGAAACCCTGCGGTCAGCAGCATCGTTCAGGCCGAAACGTTTTAATAAATCGTCCGAAATCTGAACCGGATTTTTCAGATGCCGCAGTCTAGCAATCATAATAAGATTTTCCCGCCCGGTTAAAATCTCATCCACGGCGGCAAATTGCCCGGTCAGGCTGATCGACTGTCGTATGTGGTCCGGCTTCAATAGAACGTCGAATCCATTGACAGCGGCGGCTCCACCATCAGGTTTGAGCAGTGTGGAGAGAATTTTGACAATCGTTGTTTTGCCTGCACCATTGGATCCGAGTAGAGCGAAAATACTACCCTTTTCCACCTTGAAATCCACTCCCTTTAAAACATGAAACTTCTTATAAGACTTTTGCAGCCCCTTCACCTGAATTGCAATATCTGTCATTCCAAACCGCTACCCTTTCCGAGTTTTTTCATAATTTCGCGGTTCAACTTCTCACGCCAGTTTTCCGTATACGTCTTAGCGTTGCGCAGAAGTTCATCGCAGAATTCAGCTACGTCCTTACCCGTGATTTTCAGTACGCGCTTTCCTTCCGATATACCGGCTTCGAACAAATCAATCAAATCATAATGAATTTTCAACATATCATATCCGTCCCCCGCTGCGAATTTCCACATATATTGCTGAATCTTTTTAAACACAAATTGATAATCTTTCGGCATTGCCTCGACCCGTGCCATCATCATTCTATATTCTTTTTTATCACCAATCATTTTTTTGAAAATATCTAGCATCTATTTTCCTCCCTTCTTTAACTTATTGATTTTTGATGTGACAAACTCCCATTTTACCCAGAACCGTCTAAGCTCCTCGCGTCCTGCATAGTTGAGTGCGAAAACCTTTCTCGGTGGTCCCATATCGGACGTCTTTTTTTCAATATCCACGAGTTTGTTCTTTTCAAGCCGCACTAAGATGGTGTAGACCGTCCCATCAACCACATCCGTGAAGCCGAGGGCGTTCAGCTGCCGTGTTATTTCATAGCCGTAAGTCTGCTTACGGCTTATGATTTCAAGGACACAGCCCTCTAATATGCCCTTTAGCATTTCAGTTAGGTTTTCCAAATGTGTACCTCCAAACACTATATTGTAACACTAATAATCAGTGTGACTTACTACCACTATATTGTATTACTGAATATATACATTGTCAATAGGATAAACTGTAAATTTTATATGAATGGCAAAAAGAGTATGGCCAATGCAACCTATCTATTCAAACAGAAATATATCAAGGAAGCGAAGAAATAATATGGTCAGAAGGCTAGGGAGCGTTTGTGCTGATACTGGCTGGCCCGTGTTGCAAAATTTCGAACCAACTTTTACGGTGTATTTGCAAGATCAAGCAAATTATTAATCATCGTTAATTATTTCCTTCGTTTTTAAACTAAGATATAATTCAGAAAAGGAATATAATTTGGAAGAATTATTATGCAAATTATACCAGCTTTCGAAATTGGTATCTGGAATGCCTAGATTTTTACAGTCGTCTTTCTACTTGTTCCATTATTAGGTTGGGTAATTAATAAAGAAGCTTATAAGAAATTAGGTACACCACCTGACATGAAACTAAGCAAAAGAGATAAAGTTATAGGCAATATAGCTAATATTATTACCGCTATTGCGTTTTTATATGCTATATTTCTACCTTTTAAGTTAGGAACATCATGGTTTTATATTGGACTTTTTATCTTTTTATTAGCTGCAGCATTGTTGATAGCTGCTAGCATAAGTTTTATTACTACTCCTGTCGATAAGCCTGTAACTAAGGGAATATACAAGTATTCCAGACATCCATTATATTTTTCCTGTCTCTTAGCTTTAATTGCAATAAGTATAGCTACTGCTTCATGGATTATCTTACTCGTGGCTATACTATTTTTTATTTTAGTAGATATTATTGCCGGTTCTGAGGAACAATACTGCAAAGAAAAATATGATGATACTTACATAAAATATTTAAATGAAATGCCAAGATGGATAGGAATACCAAAATCATAGAATTCCTTAGTTTGCTGGGGATAGAGGATTCGAACCATAAAATTTTTACTAAATAAATACCTTGAACAGAGTTTTCTATTTCGTAATATTTTTATAATAAGAGTTATGGCAGAAAATATCTGGGATTAACTTTAAACCCATTTACAATTACCTCATAGTGAAGATGACTTCCAGTGCTATAACCAGTACTGCCCATCAGCCCTATTAAATCTCCCTGACTAACATTATCCCCCACTTTTACTTTAAACTCACTTAAATGAGCATAGACAGTAGCATAAGTATTGCCTGATTCATCTGTTCCATGATAAATCATAATTCTTCTACCATAGTTTCCGCTTGTTCCAACTGCAATAACCGTCCCATTTGCAGTTGCTTTTATTGGAGTACCGGTAATATTTGCAATATCTATTCCCCTGTGAATTCCAGTTATTCTTACATCTCCAAATTCCGAAGTAACTCTTCCGCTGGCTGGCCAAGTTGAAGGTATGTCAGGATCAGCGATTATGCCGTTATATATATACTCGTCAGGGTCAAACTCAGAAGTCGGGTCAAGAAGTGGAAGGATTTCTATAAGAGCAAAAAACCACTGTTTATGAATATCATCAAAATTTTCAGCAATCTTTTCATCTGTAAGTATTATAATTTCAATTTCATATTCTTCTTTTTCATTAAGATCTTTTAAAAAACCGGTGACATTATTAACTGTCATACTTTCTTTTGAGACTTTGTATTCCAGGGAACGAAGAAGCTCTTTAATCTTAAAATAACCATGTAGCTCAAGTTCTCTTAAAACTACATATTCTTTTTCTATAAGAGTTTCTGTAACTTCTTCCCCATTTATTATTTTTGTTATTTTCTTTTCTTTTTCAATAATTTTATATTCTGTAAAACTAACTATAAACAGGTCAAAAACACTTTCACTAGGCCTGTTCTCCTTTAAATAATTATCAAGCCTTACCACATCATATGCCAGAAAAGATGCCCAGTATATCCCGGAACCATCGGTTAATTCTTTATAGATTTCAAACTCTTCTGTGCTTGCCTGGGGAAATAATACATTAATTGCAATGGTAAGTATTAGAGTTGGTATAAGCGCTAGAATAAATAAGATGATAAGAATTATATGCCAATATTTTTTTATAAAACCTGCAGCAGTTACTGATATTTTTACTATTGTAACGGGCTCTGCCATTAATATTTATTTGTTGTAAATCTTGATTTTTGCCCGTAAATTTCCTTATACTGGACAGAATCTACTATCTCGAGCTCATATTTTGAAGCTCTTATCTGAATAACCAGCCTTTGAGATCCTGCTATAAAAATACCCTTCCCTTTTGCACCGCTGCGCTTTGAGCTGCTTCCCTTAAGAATTGCAAGTTCCTTCTCACTGAAATTATAAAGTTTTTTTATAACCGGTATATCAGTTTCACCCATCCTAAAAAATATCTTAAAATAACTGTTATCTATGATGGCCTGCCCATAGCGCTCAATTGATAGAAAGTCAGGAAGGTTCTGGGTTGCAGTAACAAAACTTATTCCGTATTTTCTGCCTCTTTTGACTGAATTGGATAAAAATTTTAATGTCTGTGGATTAGCCGGATCTGCAAATTGATGTGCCTCATCAACATATACCCT
>CAZAJW010000064.1:0-1598 GCA_964485485.1 uncultured Atribacterota bacterium
AGCATGTCATAGTATGTGCAGTTGGGAGCTTGCTTTACCAAGGTTTCGGCTTTTCTAATTCTATTATGGAAATTGGAAAATCTCTGGATCAAGGGAATAATATCAGGAATATGATGGACGATATTGATGGCACCTTTTGCCTTACCGTTTTGAATAAGAAAAAGAATACCTGTTTTATCGTTACAGATATCGGCGGTGTTATAAACACATACCTCCGTAAAGTTGGTAATGCTTTCTTTATATCAACATCAATGCTCGCTTTGGCTAAAGCATATCCAGTTTCACTTGATAGGCAGTCAATACTCATGTTTCTGCGATCAGGCATGTTTTTTGATGAAACAACATATTTTAATGAAATAACTGTATTGAAACCAGCGACAATCTATCAGTATGATCTAAAAAGTAATAAATTTATAAATGAAAAATATTGGAGTGTGCCACGAGAAGTGAATGAAAAAATCTCGTTTAAGGAAGCCGCAAGCAAAATTACAACATCACTGAAACATATAATAGATCATATCCCCGATGACGAAGCGATATATGATTTTACTGGTGGATATGATTCTCGATTTGTTTTAGCCTTAGCATACGGAAATGAAGAAAATAGAAGGCATCTCAACGGCTTTTTCTTTGGACCACCTAATTCACGAGAAGCAAAAATTATAGAAAAGAGCTGCACGAACCTTCGTTTAAATTATAACAACTATATTCTACCAAAAGATTGGAATAAAAAATTCGTGGATTATATTTTCGAATCAAATAATCTCTGCGATGGAATGATTAATGCCTGTGAGTACGCTCCTGTACTTTGGGTTCAAAAGAAAAAGAAGGAAAAGTTCAATTATGCAGTGCTTGGACTATTTGGTGAAATATATCGGGGCTTTACAGCTAAACAGGAATTTCTCTTGGCAGGAAGAAATCGTCCAGCAAATATAGAACGATATATAAATTATCGTAATTTGGCAGGTAGCTTTGATCTCAAAATATTCTCGCCAGTTGCTTCAGAAGTTATTAAACGGATAGGTAAGAATCTGTTAGAGATATATAGCCAGACAAATAACAAATTGTTCAATTTTTCACCAAACACATTACAATTAGATAATATTTATTTTTCGCATAGAATGAGAAGATGGGGAGGAAGAAGCGTCACAAGCAGCAATCAATTTATTCGGCAAATCTGCCCCTTATGGTTTAGAACGCCTCTTACGATTGCCTTTTCTTTACCTTTCAACATGAAGGCTCACGAAAAACTTATGCGATATATTACAGAAGAGATCTCACCAGCACTTGCGCGGGAAAGAACTATATCTGGCTCACCTTTTTTACCTATTAATGGCCGTAATTTAATCCTATTTTTTCCAGCCATAATTTTTTACTTAATAAAAGCGTATAGAAAATTCGTTGAGGTTACTTTAAAAAGAAATGTAATGCTGGGCATTACTCAGCCTGATTATAAAGCTGGCGAATGGTTCCGCCAAACTCTCAAAGATCCACGTTGCCAAGACCTTCTTAATTATGAAAAAATGCTTTCAAAATCTTTTTACGACGAAAGAGGATTTAATGAATTTATTCAAAGAGCAAAAACCTCTGAATTTCAC
>CAZAJW010000065.1:0-14927 GCA_964485485.1 uncultured Atribacterota bacterium
CCCATCTCCTTTCCTCCCCCTTGAGGGGGGAGGATTAAGGTGGGGGTGAAGAAACTGGGGGGGAGAAGTATATGAAAAGGTTAAATTTAAAATAATAATTAAATTGATAAACTATTTTTTTGTAGAGTTTACGAGTTGGCTTTTGACACAGTATCCACATATTTCAATACTTACTTAGTTTTACGATATACGTCAGGTTGTGTGAAAAGTCGCCTTCTAAACAAAATATAGTGTTAAAGTGAAGGGTAATAATTTTTTTTACCTAATTTTTATATAGCTATTCCCAAAAATTAAGGTAATACTGGTGTAAGTGGAGGCAGGTAATCTACAGAATGAATTTACACACAGTCTGACGTTATGCGGAATACGGTATATTATATTTATTGCAATTACAACCATTGAATGGTAAAATATTTTTTAGTTTTAATATCAAGAATATTTTCTATTTTCAATCCAGATTAATATAAATTGGAGAATAAAATTTTAACACAATGAAATGGTATATAGCGAAACGTTTATTAATGCTTATTCCTGTCTTGTTAGGTGCCTCTATCCTGGTTTTTTCATTGATTCATTTAGCCCCGGGAGATCCGGCAAGAACTATTGCCGGTGAGCATGCTTCTATTCAGACTATCGAGAGAATTCAGGAAAAATACGGCCTAAACAAACCGTTGCCAACACAATATTGGATATGGCTCAAACAAGCCTTGCAAGGTGATTTTGGCCGTTCAATCGTATCCAACGAATTTGTCAGCAAAGAGATTTGGTCTCGTTTTCCCAATACCGTTGAGTTAACCCTTTTGGCTATGTTTATCGCAGTCGTGGTAGGTGTAATTGCAGGGATTGTTTCTGCTTCACGCCAGTATTCTTTATTGGATTACGGCTTTATGGGAGTTGCCCTTTTCGGTGTTTCTATGCCGGTTTTTTGGCTGGGTATTATGCTAATGATGATTTTCGGTGTCTATTTGCGTTGGTTCCCGATTGGTGGCCGAATGAGTATTATGGTTTCCTTTACCAGGATCACCGGCTTTTATCTGTTGGATAGTGTTATAGCCGGTAACTGGCAAGCTTTTATCAGTGCATTGCGCCATCTTATTTTACCTGCTATTGCTCTAGGCACCATCCCTATGGCTACTGTGGCCAGGGTAACTCGCTCCAGCATGCTGGAAGTTTTACGACAGGACTTTATTCGTACCGAGAGAGCCAAAGGTCTTTCAGAAAGACTGGTCATTTATAAGCATGCAGTACGCAATGCTTTAATTCCTGTAGTAACAGTTATTGGATTAAATTTTGGTCTACTATTAGCCGGAGCAATTTTAACTGAAACCGTTTTCTCCTGGCCTGGGTTAGGTCGCTATGTAGTAAAAGCAGTTCAGATGAGGGATTACCCTGCTGTACAAGGATGTGTTTTATTTTTTGCTTTAATTTTTGTTATAGTGAATTTGATTACGGATATTATCTATGTCTATATTGACCCAAGGATAAAATACCAATAACCAGGTAGTTTGAATGGAAGGAAATATGCAAATTAAAAAAGAAAGTACCGGAAGTGAACTATTACGCCGTTTTAAGTATAATAAATCTGCCGTATTTGGTTTGATAATTGTGCTTTTTATGGTTTTTTGTGCCGTTACAGCAGATATAATTGCTCCTAACGATCCTTATCCTTCTCCTCCGGTATTAGCAAACAAATTAAAACCGGGATTCTGGAGCGAAAAGGCAATAGAAGGAACTCCCTTAGGTACTGATGGACTGGGAAGATGTGTTTTGAGCAGAATTATTTATGGTGCCAGGGTGAGTCTGACGGCTGGTTTTGTAGCAGTTGCTATTGCAATGATAATAGGGATTGCCTTTGGTGTTTTATCCGGTTATTTTGGTGGATGGATTGATGCAGTTATTATGCGCATCGTTGATGTTATGTTTGCTTTTCCGGCTCTTTTATTGGCTATTGTTATTGTCACGGTAGTGGGACAGGGATTGGAAAAGGCTATGATTGCCATAGGTATCGTTTATTCACCACAGATGGCTAGAATTATTCGCAGTTCGGTTTTATATATTAAGGAAATGGAATATATCGAATTCCAAAAGGCAATTGGTTCCAGTCATTGGCGTATTATTTTTCGTCATGTTATTCCTAACAGCATTGCCCCGGTAATTGTTTATGGTACCTTAATGCTGGCTACAGCCATTTTAGATTGTGCTGCACTTGGCTTTTTAGGTTTGGGAGCACAGCCTCCAACTCCGGAATGGGGGGCAATGTTATCAGATAGTTATTCCTATATAGTCAGTGGAGCCTGGTGGGCTGCTACTTTTCCGGGGATTGCAATTTTATTGTCTGTATTAGGACTTAATTTATTAGGTGATGGATTGAGAGATATATTGGATCCGAGATTAAAACAATAAATATGTAGATAGTAGAAATGATGAATAAAAAGAAAGAATTATTAAAAGTAAACAATTTAAAAACTTATTTTTATACTCATGAAGGTATAGTTAAAGCAGTTGATGCCGTAAGTTTCTCGGTTAATCAGGGAGAAACATTAGGCATTGTGGGAGAATCCGGTTCAGGGAAAAGTGTAACCGCTTTATCTATTATGCGCTTGATACCTCAGCCTCCGGGGAAGATTGTAGGTGGGGATATAATCTTTAATGGCCAAAATTTATGTGCTCTAAGTGAAAGAGAAATGCGTAAGATTCGCGGCAGCAAAATATCGATGATTTTCCAAGAACCTATGACTTCCTTAGACCCGGTTTTTACAATCGGCCATGAAATTGTAGAGACTATTTTGTTGCACCAGGATTTAACAAAAAAAGAAGCCAATAAAAAAGCTGTTGAAATGCTTGAAGTGGTGGGGATTCCGGATGCTCATAAAAGGATGAATAATTATCCCCATGAATTGTCCGGCGGAATGCGCCAGAGAATCATGATTGCCATGGCTTTATCCTGTAATCCGGCCCTGTTGATAGCAGATGAACCTACTACTGCTCTTGATGTGACAATACAGGCGCAGATTCTTCGTCTGATGAATGATTTAAAAAAAGAATTCAATACCTCGGTACTGATGATTACCCATGATTTGGGTGTTATTTCTGAGATGTGTGATTTTGTCGCAGTAATGTATGCCGGGCACATTGTTGAGTATACTGATATTTTCACTATATTTGAAAAGCCGATGCATCCCTATACTAAAGGGTTAAATAAATCTATTCCCAGAATGGATAAAGACATAAAAATATTAGATACTATTAAAGGGATTGTACCAAATTTACTTCATTTGCCAGCGGGCTGTCCCTTTGCTCCCAGATGCGAATATGCCTTTGGGCGATGTTTTAAAGAAGTACCCCAACTTATTGAGGTTGAACCTCGCCATTTTGTTAAATGTCATCTGGTAGAGGAAAAATATGGTGCATATGAGAAAGAGTAAATTAGAGAGTTTGATTTATGAGTAAATTGATTGAAGTTAAAAATTTAAGAAAATGGTTTTATGTCGGCAAGGTTGTGGCAGGAAAGAGAGAAGCCTTGCGAGCTGTAGATGGCATAAGTTTCTTTATTAACAATAAAGAAGTGCTGGGTTTGGTTGGTGAATCAGGCTGTGGCAAGACCACTTGCGGTAAAATGCTTTTAAGAATTATTGATCCAACTTCTGGTTCAATATTTTTTGAGAAAGATGATATAACCCATCTTAATAAACAGAAAATGAAGCGCTTCAGACGTAGAATGATGATTATCTATCAGGATCCTTTCGGTTCCCTTGACCCCAGAATGCGAATAGGGAAGGCCATCTCTGAACCATTAGAAGTGCATAATATCGGGACACCCCGTGAGAGAGAAGAAAGGGTTGCTGAATTGATGGAAAAGGTTGGTTTGTCTCCTGATCAAATTAATCGTTACCCACATGAATTCAGTGGCGGACAGCGCCAAAGAATAGGTATTGCCCGGGCCCTGGCCACTAATCCCGAGTTTATTGTGGCAGATGAATCCGTTTCTGCCCTGGATGTTTCTATTCAGGCACAAATAATTAATCTTCTGAAACAATTACAGGAAGAATTTGGACTAACATTACTGTTTGTTGCTCATGATTTGAGTGTAGTAAAGCATATTTGTGATAGAGTAGCAGTTATGTATCTGGGTAAAATAATGGAAATGGCTGATAAGAGATCTCTTTTTAGCAATCCAAAGCATCCCTATACTCAGGCATTGCTTTCTGCAATCCCTATTCCTGATCCAAACAAGAGAAAAGAACAGGAAATTTTAATGGGTGATGTCCCCAGTCCGGTTAATCCGCCTGCAGGTTGTCGTTTTCATACCCGTTGCCCACAGGTGATGGATATCTGTAAAAAAGAAGAGCCTCTTTTGAGAGAAGTTAAGCCGGGTTATCATGTTGCCTGTCATCTATACAATTAGAAGATACTATTGGAGTATCTTCTAATTGAGTTTTTGGTTTTTTGTTTCTAGTTTTTAGATAAAACAAATAACGAACAAGAACAAAATAAATATTGGATATAGTTAGTTCTATTATACAAAAACCTTTTTATGAGCATAAGAAGTAATATTTTTTTGAGAATATAATGCAAGAACTCACTAACTAAAAAGATTATGAATTAGTAGTTTGATTATTGAATTTATTGATAAGGTATAATCTTAGCATATTTAATGCTCTGCGGGCAGAGCGTAATCGAATAGTATGGCGGTCTTTGCGCAGTTGATGTTCCTGGATGATAGTCTGTTCTTCATCTGCCAGAGCAATATAAACCAATCCCACTGGCTTTCCTTTGCTACCTCCTCCTGGCCCGGCAATTCCGGTAATGCTTATCCCTATATCACTTAGGCATTTTTTACGGACACCCTGTGCCATAGCTTTTGCTACTTGTTCGCTTACCTGTCCGTATTTAATCATAATTTCATGGGATATTCCCAGAAGCCTTTCTTTAATTTCACCGCTATAACTTATTATGCCGCCCTTAAAATAATCAGAGCTACCGGGGATAGAAGTAATCATTTCACCCAACATCCCTCCAGTGCAGGATTCCGCCACTGCCAGAGTAAAATTTCTTTTTTTGAGCATATTTCCGATGACTTCTTCCAGTGACTGTTGGTCAAAACCAAAAATATAATCTCCCAATAAATTTTTTAATTGATTAGTAGCTTCATCTAAAATAGCCGTAGCTTCTTGGGCTGTTTTTCCCAGTGCATTCAACTGAATTTGGATATCTTCAGGATTCGCATAAATACCTATGTTGAGATGTTCATTTTTATGTATAAAATCTTTAATTTTCTCATTGACAGTTGATTCTCCCAAACCGCTTATCCTGATAATCCTGGATTGCTTAGGTTGAACAGCTGGTAATCTCTGTTGTAAAAAGGGTACTATTTCATTGGTCATCAGATTTTTCATTTCTAAAGGAACCCCTGGCAAGGCAATTATAATACGGTTATCTATTTCTAAAATCATGGCCGGTGCGGTTCCATAACTGTTTATTATGCAGCGAGAACCTTCGGGAAGATAAGCTTGCTTTAGATTACTTTTTGAAATATCAATCTTGATGCGATTTAATATTTTAATCATATGTTCTTCAGCCTCGGGGTACTTTATCAGCTTAAGATTGAATGCTTTGGCAATTGATTGAAAGGTAATATCATCTTCGGTAGGCCCTAATCCTCCAGTAGTAATAATAACTCGTGAGCGTTGATAGGCTTCTTTTAGTGATGTTACTAGTTCATCTTCATCATCACCCACAGCTGATACATGTTTCACGTAAAGATTTATTTCCTCTAATTTTTTGATAATATAATTAGCATTGGTATCGATTATCCTACCACATAGAATTTCATTTCCGATACTAATAATTTCTGCATTCATTTTTGCTAGTCATTCCTTTCTTTTAATCTTTGTCAGATCGTATATAGTATAAATTCCACTATATTGTATTTTAACAGACAAATTAATTAAGTCCAAAGATTCTTTCTAATTTTATTTACAAATAAATGAGCTTCCCTAACAGGTTCAGGAATCCTAAATTTTGTTGTGCATGAAAGAGTAATTTCGATTGCTTTTTTTAGATTAATGTGATTTCCCGAAGAAACAAAAATAGGTTTTACATTATCCCGTGTTCTTAATACTGCACCAATGACTGTTTCTTTGTGTAATAATGGTGAATAACAACCTTTCTTATTACCAGGTCTTTTATAATTTCCTATTAAGCGAGATTTTGCACAACCAATAGTTGCCCGATCCAGAAATAAACCCAGGTGTGTTGCTATGCCCATTCTTCGGGGATGGGCATAGCCCTGTCCGTCGAAAAAAATGATATCGGGATTCCACCCTATCTTTTTAAAAAGATTTATAAGAGCCGGTCCCTCTCTAAAAGTAAGTAGACCCGATCTATAAGGAAAATTTACTTTATTTATTACATATTCCCGGTCAAGTACGCTTAATTCAGGATATTTTAAAATAACAATTCCTCCAATAATATATCCGTTTTGATAACTGGCATCCACACCAGCAATCAATCCTATGTGATTAAAGGTAGGTGAAAATGATATTTTTTTCAGCAATTTTCTCTGGTACTTGACTGCCTCTTCAGGGGTGACATTCCAGGGATGAAGTACTTGTAATTGCACAATTTTACTCCTCTAAAAAAGTATGAATATTTTACCTATTGCCTTTTCTTTTATTTTAGCATATAGTACTGCCAGTAAAGAAGATTAATAAATTTATGAAATTAATAATTCTCTAAAATAGGAGTTTTTATGATGGATATTTTGAACGAGTTACAAGATTTACATCCTTATATGTGGGCTTTGTTCATATTTTTTTCTCGAATTGTTGATGTTTCCATGGGCACTTTCCGAGTCCAAATGATTGTAAATCGAAAAAAAATTGCTGCCGGTATTATTGGTTTTTTCGAAATTTTAATATTTATTTTAATTGTTTCCAAAGTTATACAGGATATTGGTAACTGGATGAATGTACTTGCTTATTGTGGTGGTTTTGCCGCTGGCAATGTAGTGGGCATTATTATTACAGAAAAATTTTCCCATGATATTGTCTCGGTTGGAGTTATCTCTAAGGACCACTGGCCGGAAATTGAACAACGCCTTAGAGAAGAAGGTTTTGGAGTCACCCGTAATTTGGGTTATGGTCTTAACGGGGAATTACAGGTTTTAAGAATTATTACTGCAAGGAACCAATTCCCCAAGATTCGCGATATTGCCCTGGAATATGATCGCAAGGCTTTTATTACTTCTTATCTCATTGTAGGAAAGTCCGGCGGCTATATGTATAATGTAAAAAGCAAAATATGATTTGTTAAGTTTTCAAGAAGCCTTGAATTGTGATTTTAGCGCTTCAAGCTGCACAGGTTTATCAATATCAAGGGCAACTTCCGGGTCAACCAGGATAGCTTTACCGGTATATCCTTTTAGATAGTGAGGAACTAATTTTTCCAAATCCCTGATGGAAAGGTATTTTTTCAGGTATTTTATAACAACCCTCTTGCCTAAAATTCTAGCCATTTTCAACGGATGTTTGCGGAAAAGAATAAACTGTTCGATTATCTTAGCGCAATCAATAATAACTTGAGGGTTTATTAAGAAAAGATTGCCTCCGGTATAAGACCCTTCCACAAGATTAGCATAAATCCTTCTTAAATTATTTGATGGAAATATTTGGGTATAATTTTCCTTTTCAATAATAGAATAATAGATATCAAAGCCCGGATTAGCCAGACAATTTTCGATAAAATGCTCAATATGTTGGCTTAAAACCAAAGGTATATCACAAGTAGCAATTAAGATATGGGATTCATCTTGAAATTGGGGTACGCTTGCTTTCAGGGTGTCTATCAAGGTTGAACCAGAGGTGATAAGGCCATCCACTTGAGGGCTTATGAATTGATTAACCTCTTTTGGCCCAACTACATAAATATTTGATATATATCTGGTATTCTTTAATATTTTCACTATATGGCAAATAATTGGTTGTGAGTTAATTGCATCAATTGTCATCATAGCTTTATATTCTTGACCGGTCACTTTTTTTAATGCATGTTTGGTTTTTCCGCCTGCCAGTAATAGAGCTTTAAAGTTCTTTACCACGGTAATTTCCTCAAATATTATTTTTTTATTAAGCCAAATATTATATAATGATATACATTACCATAAACTTGTCAATGTTATGTAATTATATAATAGAAATTAAATTTTTAGCAATTGAACTTTGCTTATTTTCAAATATTCGTGTCAAGTGCATTAAGCCCCCGCCTTACGGGTGCGATATTTATTAAAGGAGAAAGGATAAGAAATGAGTACCCAAAATCCTGATCAAATATTCTATTATTCATTAACCAAAACATCAATGGGTTGGGTTGGCATTGCGGGAAATGAAAGAGGTTTAAGAAGACTTATTTTGCCTGAGCGGACAAAAGAAGATGCATTAGCAGAATTAAATAGATATTTTAAATCAAGCATAAAACTAATTCCGGCAGATGAACAATTTTTTCCAATAATAAAAAAAATAAAAGAATATTTTGCCGGTAAGAGAGCTAGATTTAAAGAAGAAGAGATTAACCTTGATGATTATACAGTTTTTCAAAAAAATGTATTACTAAAGACTAGGGAAATACCTTTTGGTGTAACCAGAACCTATCGATGGATAGCAGAACAAGCTGGTTATCCCCGTGCTTACCGAGCCGTTGGGGGAGTAATGAGCATTAATCCAATTCCTCTAATTGTTCCCTGTCATAGAGTGCTCGGTAGCTGTGGAGAATTAACCGGGTTTTCAGCAACAGGTGGATTAGCACTTAAGCGCAGCATGCTTAAACTGGAAGGAATTTCTACAAGAGAGTAACAAGGATGGTAATAAAATACATTAGGAGCGCTATTCTATGGAAGCAATCATTCAATGGGGACTGTTGTTTATAGAGAATATTCAGCAAGTTCAATCACCTTTCTCAATTGCTTTTTTTCAATTTTTCACAACTCTTGGCAATGAGATTTTCTATTTAATTTTTTTCCCTTCTTTGCTCTGGTGTATCAATTTTAGGCTTGGCATTCGAATTGGCATCCTTTTTTTGGTATCTGTCTATTTGAATAGTTTATTGAAAACATTATTCCAACAGCCCCGGCCTTTTGATTTGCTGCCTGGCTTAAAGCTTTCTCACGCGGAAGGATTTGGTTTTCCGAGTGGTCATGCTCAATCTTCCATGCTGGTATGGTGCGGTGTTGCCTTTCATAATCATCGCAAGATCGTTTGGTATTTGGCCATTATTTTATCTTTCTTAGTTGGGTTTTCCCGAATCTATTTAGGTGTTCATTTTCCCCATGATGTAGTGGGTGGATGGATTTTAGGGGGGATTATTTTTTCTAGTTATCATTTTATCATCAAACCTTATTTAGAGACTACCAACAAAATTAATATTGGTTTTAACAGAAAACTTTTTTATATCAGCCTCTTGCCAATTCTGCTAATTCTTTTTCCGAATGCAGACGATAGCATGAGTGTTGTTGCTGCACTGACTGGTGTTGGTTGGGGTTTAGTTATCAATGCACATTTGATTCACTTTCAAGGGGATTATGGGACTATCTGGCAGAGAATATTACGTTTTTTTATTGGTATTCTGGGAATTATTATTTTTTATTTTGGGTTAAAAGGTTTATTTCCCAAGCCAGGTCAATTAATTTACTATCTTTTTTACTTTATTCGGTATGCTATACTTGGTTTGTGGATAGGAGCAGGTGCACCCTGGATTTTTTCAATATTAAATTTGGTTGGGGGAGATGAATAGTTGAAGAACCAAAAAAGATATATCTTTATTTATTTGTTTATTTTAATTTTTTCCATGTTCATATTTTTCATTAATCTGAATGTCACTGCTAATATTTATATTATTAAGGATAAACAGGGTAACACTATTCGAATAACCAACCAGCACCAGATGATGAAAAAAGAGAAAGAAGCAGGTTACACTATTACTATTTTGATTGAGGATAGAAAAGATCCGGCAGTTCAGTCTCGCTTTCAGAAATATGATTTTAAGGAAAGAATTGATTGGGATAAATGTAGGGGTGCTGCCCAGGTTATTGAACAGAAGATAAAAAATCATTCAGAAAATGAACTTAATTATCCGGTGTATCAAGTTCTAGCGACCGCTTATACTCCTGATGAGCGATGCTGTGCACCCTATGCAGATGGTTATACTGCTACCGGTTATCCGGCGGGATATGGTAGCATTGCGATTGACCCGGATTATGGTATGTTCCAATATGGTGATGTTCTTTATGTAGAAGGGTATGGTCTGGGAGTTGCTGATGACTGTGGGAGTGCAATTAAAGGAAGGCATATTGATGTCTGTTTTAATTTGGGTGAATTAGCAAAAGCAGATAACTGGGGTCGTCAGAATGTAAGGGTATGGAAAATTGAATAATTATTAAGTTGTCAGTTTTTATGTTAGTTTTCTGTTTTCAGTTTATAGTTTATAGTTAAAATACAAAGAGATATAAAAAAAACATGTTACAGGTACAATTTTTTAATATAGCTTTTTTGTTTTAGTTTTTAGAAAAAGAATCAACATTTTATTGAGTCATAGAAATGAATTTATAAAGAAGTTTTTGACAAAGAAAATTGTGTAATGATTCAAGTTTAGGGCAAATAGATATTTTAATCAATCATTATTTTAGGAGGGATAATATGTTTAAAGTTCTTTTATTACTTTTGATATTCTTAGGATTGGCAAATTTTTCTTGTGCACAGTCTCAATTTGAAAAAGATACTTTTCAAACATCAGAAGGTGAATTAGGAATTACTTTTATTGGACATGGGACGCTTATGTTTACGTTTCAGGATAAAGTTATTCATGTAGATCCCTGGTCTAATTTGGCTGATTATAATCAGTTGCCAAAGGCAGATATTGCCTTAATAACCCATGAGCATTATGACCATTTGGATTTGAATGCAATTGAACTGATTAAAAAGGAAGATACCTTAGTTGTACTAACAGAATTATGTGCAGAAAAGATTGATACCGGAGTGATAATGAAAAACGGAGATGTACAAACTCTAAAAGATATAAAGATTGAAGCAGTTCCAGCTTACAATATTCAACACAAACGGGATAACGGACAACATTTCCATCCAAAAGGAGCAGGGAATGGTTATATTCTTACCTTCGGCGAGTTAAGGGTATATGTTGCTGGAGATACTGAAAATATTCCTGAGATGAAAGACATTGAAAATATAGATATTGCATTTTTGCCCATGAATTTGCCCTATACTATGACACCTGAAATGGTTGCCGATGCGGGAAAAATGGTAAAGCCTAAAATTTTATATCCTTACCATTTTGGCGATACGGATACCAATCAATTAATTGAATTATTAAAAGACCAAAAAGATATAGAAGTACGCATAAGAAAAATGTCATAAGGACAATTATAATTGGGAGGTCGTTATGAATAGTAGGTTTTTAATTATTGGTGGTGATGCTGCTGGGATGAGTGCTGCCAGCAAAGCAAGACGGGAAAATCCTGATTTGCAGATTATTGTTTTGGAAAAAGGAGCCTGGAGTTCTTATGGTGCCTGTGGTTTACCTTATTACATTAAAGGTGATATCAAAAACATAGAAGACTTGGTTGCTATAACTCCTGAGAAATTTAGGGAAGAACGTAATATTGACCTAAGATTACACCATGAAGCAATAAAGATAAACCCGGATAATAAAAGCGTAATTGCCAAAACAAATTATGGTGATATAGAAATTACTTACGATAAACTTTTAATAAGTACCGGTGCCAGAGCATTGAAGCCTGATATTGATGGGATTGATTTAGACGGTGTATTTACTTTACGTGATATGGAAAGCGGTCAAAGAATTAAAGAATATTTAGAAAAAAATTCACCGGAATCAGCATTAATAGTTGGAGGTGGCTATATTGGAATGGAAATGGCTGAAGCCTTCTATGCATATGGAATAAATTCCCATATTGTCGAATTATTTCCTCATGTCTTAAATTCTTTTGGTCCGGAAATTGCCAAGGTAGTAGAAAACCATATTCAAGATTATACAACACTTCATTTGGGAAAATATGTTAATACTATCAGGAAGGAAAGTCATGGGAAATTGTCTGTACAATTAAAGGATAAGAAGGCAGAGGATTATGAAGAGTATCCCTTAACAGACCTGGTGCTGGTAGCTGCGGGTATTGCCCCCGAAGTATCTCTTGCCAGAGAAGCGGGTATTAAACTAGGTCAAACCGGAGCCATCGCAACGGATGAGTATGGTCAAACAAGTATTGCTGATATCTATGCTGCAGGAGATTGTGCTGAAGTAAAACACACAGTTACCGGGGAACCAAGTTATATACCGTTAGCATTGACTGCAAATAGGAATGGCCGTGCTATTGGAAGTACTATAGGTGGCAAAACAACCAAACTGGCTTCTATTACGGGAACAGCTATTGTTAAAGTATTTCAACTGGAAGTAGCAACAACCGGAATCATAAATACTGAAATTGCCAGAAAGAACGGCTTTAGTCCTATTAAAATAACCATAGATAGCCATTCCAGGGCCGGATATTGTCCAAGGTCCAAACCTATCAAAATAAGTCTTGTAGCAGACAGAGAAAGCAAACAATTACTTGGTGCAAGTATGGTAGGAGAAGAAGGAGTTGTAAAAAGAATTGATATAATTGCCACTGCTCTAAGTGGAAAGTTCACAGTTGAACAGTTAGAGAAGCTAGATTTAGCATATGCACCGCCATTCTCGCCGGTATGGGACCCAGTTTTAACGGCTGCCAGGGTACTTAATAGTAAATTAGATTGAGGGTAATATTGAAAAGCTTATAACAAGAAATTAAAATTATTCTAATAAGGGCACAAAAACATACTGCTCCATGGTTGTGTCTTTGCTGATTTTCCCATTTTCTTTTTTCAGAATAATCAATGGCCCATGTATATGTGGACAGACTAAAATACCTTTTTCATTAAGTGCTTTATCGGCTAATTGGTGAATTAAATTTTCCTGTTCCCTGCTAATTCCTGCAGTGATAATAATTTTGTCATATTTTTCCTGCCAATTCCCCAGTTCTTTTAATATATTAAAATTTCTGAACTTGATATTAGTTAATCTTTCACGGCCTTCAGAATTGAGATGTATCTTAAGCTCATTCAAATTTCTATTAGCTTCTTCCACCAATTGAGGTACAATATCCATACTTATAACCTTTCCCGGGTATACAATATAACCAGCTAGACTAGCATTCCAACCGCTTCCTGCACCTAGTTCTAACAGTTTATTGCCTGGTTCTAGATTTGCCAGCATAAGCATTCGGGCAACCGTAGAAGGTTGAGAAATAGTTTGGTCGTATCCGATAGGGAGGGCAGTGTCTATATAAGCATCACTTTTATGCTTGACAAAAAATATCCTATCTATAACTCTTATAGCAGCTATTATTCTATCTATATTTTCTCTTTCCTTTTCATTAGTAGCTAATCGTAATAAATTATTTTTTACTTCTTTGGCTAATCGCTCTAAATTCATTTTTTTATCCCCTATAATAATATTTATTAATTTATTTCTTGTTGTAAGTCAATGAATAACAACGACTAAATCTTTACCTGTTTCAGTATAACAGAAAAATGAAAATCTTTTAACCTCTGATAGAACAATAGATAGATATCAATTTGTTGAAGAATTGACACTATATATGTTTCTGATGTTTATTTAATCATTACCACCTTCTTAAAACCACCCGCTATGCGGGTGCGATATTACTTGAAATCAAAGTTGTAATACAGCCAACAACATATATAATAATATTATAGTACATATGAATTTTGTTATACAATACAATAGTAAATTAACAGATTATCTTTTCTTTAAAATACTTTTATTGAATCTTTATCCCGACTAGAAATAACTTGGATTGATACCACATTAAAAGGAGAATAATTATGAAAATGAAGATTTTAATTCATTTCTGGATTCCCAGAGAAGTAGCTGACCAGGTAGATAAGGAATTTGAACTTATTTATCCAGAAGAGAAAGAAAATGGCTTAATGAGTTTGGACAGAGTCAAAGAGATTCTTCCTGAGGTAGAAGGAATACTGGTATCAGGGTTGGCATTAGGTGAGCCTGTTGACAAAAAAATGATTGATATTGGTACAAAACTGAAAGTAATTGGTACTTTTGGTGTTGGCTATGAGAATGTTGATTTTAAGTACGCCGGGGAAAAGGGGATTGGTGTTATCAATACACCAATTGCTGTTCAACAGCCTACTGCTGAATTAACAGTATCCATTATGATGGCTGTAGCCAGATGTGTTGTCAGTTTGGATAAAATAGTTCGTACAGAAAAAAGAAGCGTATACCTCCCTCTTTTTGACAAACGTGCTACTAATCTTCATGGAAAAAGTCTTGGCATTATTGGTTTTGGCCGTATCGGAAAGACAGTTGGAGTCAAATGTCATGCTTTAGGCATGAATATTATCTATTCTGACCCGATTCCTGCTGATAAGAACTTTGAAGAGTCTATAAATGCTACCCGTGTTCCTCTTGAAGAACTCCTAAAGACCGCTGATTTTGTCACAGTTCATTGTCCTTACCTGCCCGAGAATCACCATTTAATTAATGCAAAAACTTTGGCAATGATGAAACCTACTGCCTATCTCATCAATGCATCCAGGGGTAAGATGGTAGACGAAAAATCGCTTGTAACTGCTTTGAAAGCAGGGACAATTACTGGTGCTGCACTTGATGTTTATGAGTTTGAACCTGAAATAAATCAGGAACTATTGAAGCTTGAGAATGTTGTTTTGGTGCCTCACATTGGTACCTGGAGTTATAATGCACGCGTTGCAATGGCCTTTGAATCATTGGAAGGCATGTATTCCTTCATGAAGGGCAAAATACCGGAAAACTGTGTAAACAAG
>CAZAJW010000066.1:0-24739 GCA_964485485.1 uncultured Atribacterota bacterium
TTTTTTTTAAATCATTTTCTTGCTAAGGCAGGGAATAATGAATACAATTGATTTATCCTATAATAGTTTTGTATTATAAAATGATTGTAGAAAACCTTATAAACTGGAGGAAAATAATGTTAGAAAGTAAGGTCTTATTAAGATTCAACAGAAGATTAGCAACGGTATTAATATTTGTTTTACTATTGATGGTTACTTTTTTATGCTCTATTTCATTTGCCTCTCAAAATGTTAGAGAAGCCATTGTCAAAGTATACACAGTAAGTAATTCACCTGATTATTATAATCCCTGGAGCATGCAAGGTCCAAGATCTAGCTCTGGTTCCGGATGCATAATAGAGGGCAGTTTGATATTGACAAATGCTCATGTTGTTAGCAACCAAACATTTCTGCAGGTACGCAAATATGGTGATACCCGGCGATACAGTGCCCAGGTTGTAGCAGTTTCTCATTTAACTGACCTGGCTTTGTTGACTGTAGAGGATTCGAACTTCTTTGAGGGAGAACCCGCTTTAGCGCTAGGTGAATTACCGGAGACTCAGCAGGAAGTTTTGGTTTACGGATTTCCAATGGGTGGAGATATGTTAAGCATCACCAAGGGAGTTATATCAAGAATTGAACACCAACCTTATGTCCATAGCTCTAATGTCTTTCTGGCTGGTCAAATTGATGCTGCCATTAATCCTGGCAATAGCGGCGGACCGGTATTGGTAGATGATAAAATTGTTGGGGTAGTCATGGCCGGGATTCCCTCTGCTCAAAATATTGGCTACATGGTACCTGTTCCTATCATCCGCCATTTTTTTAAGGACCTGGAAGACAGTATGTACGATGGTTACCCAAGTCTGGGCATAAGTATACAGGATATGGAAAACGAAGGATTACGCGAATATTATCAAATGGAAACAGAAATGAGCGGCGTATTGATTAAACAAATTGTTCCGGGTTCACCTGCTGATGGAAATCTGAAGATTGGTGATGTATTACTCTCCATCGAAGATTATGAGATTGGTAATGACGGGACTATTGAATTTCGTACTAATGAAAGAACCCATCTTAACTATGTTATTCAACAAAAGCAAATTGGCGATGACATTGAGTTGACTATTTTAAGGGAAGGAGAAAGGAGAGAATTGATGGTTAATCTCTCCCGGTCTTTAAAAAAGGACCGCCTTGTACCAATGGAACAATATGAAACCATGCCTTCTTATTATATTTACGGCGGTTTGGTTTTTTGCCCGCTTACAAAGGATTTGTTAAATATTTGGGGTTCACAATGGGCCCAGTCTGCGCCAAGAGAATTGGTTTGTCAATTATTAAATAATATCCCCGAGAAAGAAGATCAGCAGATTGTGGTTTTATTAAAGACTCTAGCTGCTGAGGTAAACCAGGGTTATCAGGAACTAAATACCTGGGCAGTTAACCGTGTTAACGGAGAAAAAATATGGGATATGCATGACTTGGTCGAGAAAATTGAAAATTGCCAGGACCCCTATATTATCTTTGAAGATGAATGGAATAAAAAAGTTATACTTGATAAAGAAAAAGTAACTGAAAGTGGTCAGGAAATTTTAGAAACCTATCGTATCCCTTTTGACCGTTCGGAAGATTTATTAAATTAATAAAAATTATTATTCATAGGAGGTAGTTAATATGATTGATTTATCTGTTGAATATTCTGGCTTAAAGCTTAAGAATCCTATCGTTGTTTCTTCTTCTCCGTTGGGAGAAAATATTGAAACTATTCGGGAATTAGAGAAAAAGGGTGCTGCCGCAATTGTCTTGCCTTCTTTATTTGAAGAACAGGAAGATTTAGAGAAAAGAAGCCGCTTTTTGTTATATGAAAAAAATGGTTATAGAAAGTATTTGGATTATTATTTTGATATTCTCAAATATAAATTAACACCCGAAAAATACATGAAATTTATTACCGAAATTAAAGATAAAATAAACATACCCGTAATAGGAAGTCTTAATGGGGTTTCGGTTGGAGGATGGATTAATAATGCTCTTTCAATGGAAGAAGCGGGAGTTGATGCCATTGAAATAAATATTTATTTTTTACCTACTAACCCTGATATGGATGGACAAAAAGTAGAAGAAAATTATCTGAAATTAGTTGATCAAATTACCGGCAGCGTTGCCATACCTGTTGGAGTTAAAATACATCCTTATTTGAGTTCAATACCAAATATGGTCAAATCTCTGGGTAATGCTGGTGCCAGTGCCGTGGTAATCTTTAACCGATTTTATCAGCCAGACATTAACCTCGAAAAAATGATAGTTGAACCGGCACTTAAATTAAGTACTTCTGAAGAATTACTGTTACGCATAAGATGGGCAGCGATTTTATATGGTAATGTCAGACCGGATATTGCAATTACTGGAGGTGTCCACGATGCCCGGGATATCATTAAAAGTATACTGGTAGGAGCAAAAGTGACTATGCTTGCTTCAGCATTGCTTGAAAAAGGAAATAGTCATGTGGAATTACTATTGAAAGATTTAGAAAAATGGCTAGAAGCCAAAAATTATCAGTCAATTCAGCAAATATATGGTTCTCTGAGTCAGAAATCAATTTCTGAGCCTGCTGTTTTTGAAAGAGCAAATTATTTGAAAGTACTTGATACTTATCCACGGGAAAATAGATAGGTTTTTAGATTAATTAACAACAATAATTTAGCAATTAAAAAATGATTTTCTTCATTATAATTGTTTAAAGGATAATATATAATACAAGGGTTTGTACATGACAATTAAGGGCAAGGCTGAATTAAACGAGATAATAAATAAAATAAAATATCATTTGAAGGCTATAATACATAAGCTAAATATTAAGTATCAATATATTGATAGTGATGATCTTTATCAGGAGGCATTATTGTATTTATGGCAACAGTATAATACTGGAGAATTAAAAAATAAAAACAATAGCTATATTTTACAGGGCTGTTATTATCATTTAAAAAATCACATCAGAAAGTATATTAAATTTAAAGATAGCCAAATAAATTATAATTTCTACTACAATACAGAAAAATCAAATAAAGAAATTAGTGAAGGTAATAAATTGGAATCTTCAGAGGCTACTTCTTATGATATTGACGAATATTTATACTATGATGAATTTAAAAAAGATTTATCATTAAAAGAGAAAGCCTTGCTAAATTTAAGATTTAGAGGATTGAGCAGTCGGGAAATTGGCAAAGAATTAGGTATTTCTCATACCATGGTTTCGAAAATGCGCAGGAAAATAATTGATAAATACAAATTATTGAACCAAAGAGAAATAATTTAATAACAGGTAATATTTTGGTTTCCAAAAAAATATTTTTTTTACTTGTATAAATATATGCTTTAATCATAAAAATATTAAGATAAGCTAGATGATAATTATTGACTTGAAGTCCAAAATCGGAAGTGATATTGCTTGTGATATTTACATTTCATTAACAATTAAAAATAAGGAGAAATATTTATGCCAGAAGTAACTAAAGAGATGATATTAAAAAAAGTTGAAGAATTGAAAATACGATTTGTACGGCTCAAATTTACTGATATTATGGGTATCCCCAAGAATGTAGAAATACCGATTAGAGATCTAGAAAAAGCATTAGACGGTGGGATTATGTTTGACGGGTCATCAGTACAGGGATTTTGCCGTATTGAAGAATCTGACATGTATCTACAGCCTGATTTTAATACTTTTATGGTAAATCCATGGGAAGAAGAACAGGATGTTGCCCGGATTATTTGTGATATTGTCAACCCTGATAAGACGCCTTTTTCAGGATGTGCGAGGACTAATTTGAAGCGGGTTCTTGGAGAATTAAAGAAAATGGGATTTACTGCTAATTTTGGACCTGAAATGGAATTTTATCTTTTTGGCAGAGATGAACAAAATGTTGCAACTACTAAAACCAATGATCAGGCCAGTTATTTTGATCTTTCTCCGGTAGACTTAGGAGAAGAGATAAGACGAGACATGGTGATAACCTTAGAAAAATTAGGTTTTGAAGTAGAAGCTTCTCACCACGAAGTGGGACCCGGTCAACATGAGATAGATTTTCGGTATTCGGATGGAATTACTACAGCAGATCGTATTATGGTTTTAAAATTAACCAGTAAGACAATTGCTATGTGGCATAATCTACATGTAACATTTATGCCTAAACCGGTTTATGGTATTGCCGGCTCAGGTATGCATACTAATATTTCCCTCTTTAAAAACGGAAGCAATGCCTTCTATGACCCTAATAATAAACATGGTTTAAGTAAGGAAGCACTCTATTTTATTGGTGGCTTAATGAGGCATGCAAAGGGATTGGCAGCAATAACCAATCCACTTGTTAATTCTTATAAACGTTTGACATCCGGCTATGAGGCACCGGTTTATATTGCCTGGTCACATCGTAATCGGAGTCCTTTGATCAGAGTACCAATAGCAAGGGAAGATGCTACCAGGATTGAATTACGCTGTCCAGATCCATCTTGTAATCCTTATTTGGCCTTTGCCGTGATTCTTTCGGCGGGAATGGATGGGATTCAAAGAAAGATAATGCCCCCCGATCCTGTTAGTGAAAATATCTATGCCATGGATGAATCTCAGTTAAAGAAATTTGGAATAGAAAGTTTGCCAGGTGACCTAAAAGAAGCATTAGAAGAGTTTAAGAAGGATAAAGTATTACACCAGGGGTTAACGGATCATATCATAAGCAATTATCTTCGGGCAAAATATCAGGAATGGGAATGTTATAGTCTTCAGGTACATCCCTGGGAATTGGAACAATATCTTTCTACCTATTAATATAAAAGACCAAACATATTTCTTATTATTTATAGGATGGGTTAAACCTATTTTTTAGAAGGTTTAACCCATCCTACTTATTATTGCCGGCAATTCTTATATTTTTATCATACTTCAGAAAATCTTTTTAGGGATTCTTAAAGCCATCCGCTATGGGTTGCGATATTTATTCACTCAGTAATTATTGCAAATTAACTTTCATTCAATTATTATTAAGTTAGCTCATCTTTAATATAGCTCATTGAATTTTTATGGTTCTCTCTGCTTTCACTTTTTAGTTAGAAAAAAGCTGATATTCAATATATAATAAGATATAATAAAAACATAATACTATTTAAGATATTAATATTAATAAAAGGTTGATGAGAAAATGAGAATACGGATTAAGTATATTAATGGGAAACGTTTTAGAAGGTTTATTATGACTTCTGCACAGCGGATCAGTCAAACTAAAAATCATCTCAATGATATCAACGTATTTCCAGTAGCTGATAGTGATACTGGTACAAATTTAGCCATAACTATGAATAATATTGTCAATGAGGTCCAGGACTATCAGAAAAATTCTTTTGAAGAAATGATTCAGCGCATTGCCAGGGCGGCCCTGATGGGAGCCAGGGGGAATTCCGGTGCTATCCTTGCTCAGTTTTTTCAAGGCCTGGCCGAAGCAACTCGTGGGATGAGTCGTTTAACAACAACTGCTTTTTCCAGGGCTGCAGTGAAAGCAGCAGAGCAGGCTACAATGGCAATAGCAAATCCCCGGGAAGGTACTATTATTACTGTTATGAAAGACTGGGCACATTATACCAACAGGTTGGCTCATAAAACACCAGATTTTGTAGAGCTGTTCAGAGAATCCTTAAAGAAAGCCAAAGTATCATTATTGGAGACACCCAATAAATTAGTCATACTAAAAAAGGCAGGAGTAGTTGACGCTGGAGCAGAAGGTTTTGTCAATCTACTGGAAGGAATTGTAGACTTTATTGAATATGGCAAACTAAGGACCTCAGGCAGCAATAAGGAACAAGCTATTATTAATTCAAGAGAGCTAATTGCTTCGTCTTCCAGAAGAAAAGTCAAATTTCGTTATTGTACAGAGTGCCTGATAGAAGGGAAAGAATTAGACAAGGAATTGATAAGAAAAAGATTGGCTGGTTTGGGTGATTCCCAGGTAATTGCAGGGTCCGATGAACAAATAAGGGTCCATATTCATACCAATCAGCCTGATTTCGTTATTTCTCAGGTTGGTTCTATGGGACAAATAGTAGAAACCAAAATAGATGACATGTGGGAGCAAACCGGAAGTATTGATAAAAAAACAAAAAAGCGGAGAATTACCCTGGTAACTGATACTACCTGTGACTTACCAGAGAATTTAATCAAAAAATATCATATTAAATTGGTTCCTATCGCTGTACATGTCGATGAACAAAGTTTTTTAGACCGAATAAATATTTCTACCAGAGAGATTATTGGCTACCTGGAAAAGCCTAATCATCATGTTAGTACTTCTCAACCTCCTTATCAGTATTTCGAGAATGTCTATCAGCAAGCCGGGCAGGAAAGCGAAGAAATTATCTCTATTCACCTTTCGGGAAAATTAAGCGGTACTTATCAAGCCGCTTGTGTTGCCAGTAAGAAAAGTCAGTATAAAGACAAAATTCAAGTAATAGATGCCAGGACAAGTACAGTTGCCCTGGGATTGCTTATCTTGAAAGCTGTAGACCTCATAGATGAGGGATTGGAAATGCATCAAATTATTAAAAAATTAGAGCATCATATAGAAAAAAGTAAATTATATGTCAGTGTTCCTACCTTAAAATACCTGGTCAGAAGTGGGCGATTAGATAAGATTAAAGGTCTAATTGGATCAATGATGCATTTAAAACCGATTATTAGTCTTAACCGAGCAGGTGCTTTTGAAGAGGCAGCCAAGGTAATTGGCCATCAGCGTTTATTTGACAAAACGTTGGAATTAGCCAGTCAGTTTGCCGATAGTGTAAAAAATCCTTGTTTTGGAATTGCCCATATTCAGGATATTAAATTAGCAGAATGGTATCAAAAAGAATTAAAAGCACGTTTTCCCAGGGCAGAAACATATATTGCTGAAGGCTCTCCTGCATTAAGTGTACATATTGGCAAAGGTGGAACCGCTATTGCTGTCATGGGTGAATAGGTGCAGCATTATTCTATAAATTGTTTTATGATTTAATAGAAAGAAAATAAATAACAGAATTATGAAAGAAAGAAGTAGTTTTTTATATCTATCGATTATTTTAATAATAGGAGAATACTTTTGAAAATTGGCATTTATCATTTAGTTTCAGATATTCACGATAAAGACTTTATCGACAAATCGTTAAAGCCATTTCTTGATTTGATTGAAAATTACCTGGGAGAATCAATGATGAGTATAACTCCAGCTGATCTTAAGAAAGGACCCATCCTCCCAGTCATCATGATTAAGTCCGGCGGTGTTGAAGAAAAATTTAAGAGAATTTACCAGCAATTCCCCTCTCCTTATTTTATTCTTGCCGGCTGTTTGCACAATGCCTTACCAGCAGCTCTGGAAATAAAAGAATATCTTAAAAAAAGAGGGCAACAAGTTGAAATTTTGCATGGTTCAGCGGAATTTATTGCTAACCGTTTGAAATTATTAAAAAAAGTTACCGAAACCAAAAAAGCCTGTCGCCGTTTTCGGGTTGGTGTCCTTGGTAAACCCTCTGATTGGCTTATTGCCAGCGGCGCAGATTATAATGCCATAAGGAAGAAATTAGGTATCAGGATTTATGATATTCCTATAGAAGAAATGATTAGACATATTGACCAGGTAAAAGATGAAGATATCCCTTCTGATATAGATATAAAACCGATAGATTTTCAACCACAGGTGATACAGCAATCACTGAGAATCTATCAGGGATTAAAAAATTTAACCCGGGAATACAACTTTAATGCCATTACTGTTCGCTGTTTTGATTTATTAGATTTTTACAAGAATACCGGTTGCCTGTCCTTATCGCTGTTAAATAGGGAAGGAATCATAGCGGGATGTGAGGGAGATGTACCTGCTCTTGTTTCCATGATTGTTGCCAATCAGTTAACTGAACAGCCTGTTTTTTTGGCTAATCCAGCCTGTGTTAGTCAGGAAAAAAATGAGATTACTTTTGCTCATTGTACTATACCCTTAAACATGTGTGAAAGTTATCAATGGAAAACTCATTTCGAATCTGGAATGGGAATAGCAATTCGCGGTAAGGTTAGAGAGGGTCCAGTGACCATATTCAAGTTGAACGGAAATGCGGATAGCTTTTATTTGGCTGAAGGAGAATTGATAAATAATTTAGAATTGCCAAGTCTCTGTCGCACTCAACTACAGATAACTTTTAAAGATAAAGAACCGGTTACTGATTTTTTGGAAAAATCTATTGCCAATCATCATCTTATTTGTAAAGGGTGGCATCGGGAGAAGTTCGAACAATTTTTTTCAAAATAAAAAAAGAAGGGGTTGTCTATTTTGAAAGTTGGAATTATCTCTGATATTCATGGTAATGCTGAGGCTTTGCAAGCAGTTTTAAAGGAATTAAAAAATGTGGATAAGATTGTCTGCTTGGGTGATATCGTGGGATATGGAGCAGACCCGATATTTTGTATCGGAAAAATAAGAGAACTGGAAATCCCGTGCCTTAAGGGTAATCATGAAGCCGCAGTCACCGGGGAAATAGAACTAGGCTATTTTAATGAAGATGCCCGATTAGCAGCCCTATGGACCAGAAAGCAGTTAAAAGAACATGATCTTGCTTATCTGGGCGGACTTAATAGAAAGATTACAATTGGTAAAGATATCTTAGGGGTTCATGGTAGTCCCCGACAGCCTTTATGGGAATATATTCTGGATGAACAAACCGCCGAAGAGATTTTTAGTTATTTTGATTTTCAGATTTATTTTGTCGGACACAGTCATATTGCGGGATATTTTACATTTCATCGCAAGAATAAAGTAGTACAATATGTCAGTGCCTCAAAAGGAGCCGAGGTTGCTATTAAGCGAGACCATAGTTATATCATTAATTGCGGTAGTGTGGGACAACCCAGAGACCGGAATTCTCAGGCAAGTTTTGCTATCTTCGATACCGAGCAGCTTATTGTCCATATCATAAGAGTTAATTATCCGATTGCCAAGGCACAGGATAAAATTAACAAGGCAAATCTTCCTGGATTCTTAGCAGAACGATTGTCTATGGGAATTTAAAATAGCATAGAGGTGATTTTGACAATGAAAGAAGCCATGTTTTATAAGCTGTTAAACGATAGTAAAGTTAAATGTGAACTTTGCCCTCATCAATGTGAGATTTTGCCAGGGAAACGAGGAATATGCAGGGTAAGAGAAAATCGGGAAGGGACATTATTTAGTCTGAATTATAACCGGTTAATTGCTGCCCATGTGGACCCTATCGAGAAAAAACCCTTATTCCATTTTTATCCGGGTTCTCAATCCTATTCAATTGCGGCAATAGGGTGTAATTTTCATTGTTTGCACTGTCAGAACTGGACTATATCCCAGGTTAAAGGAGACGTAATCAAAGGAGAAAAAGTATCTGCGGAGAGAGTTGTGCAAAATGCTTTAGATAGTGATTGTCTATCGATTTCCTATACTTATACCGAACCAACTATTTACTATGAGACTGCTTACGATATTGCCTGTCTTGCCCACGAGAAAAGGCTTAAAAATATCTTTGTTACCAATGGGTACATCAGCTCAGAGGCACTCAAACATATAGCACCATACCTGGATGCTGCCAATGTTGATTTAAAGGCCATGAGTGAAGATTTTTACCACGATGTTTGTAGTGCTAGTTTACAACCTGTACTGGATCGTATTAAACAATATTATGAGTTAGGAATCTGGATAGAGGTAACAACCTTGATTATTCCGGGATACAATGACAGTTCTGATGAATTAAAACAAATAGCTGAATTTATTGCAGATATTGATAAAGGAATACCCTGGCATGTTACCGCCTTTTACCCTACCTATAAATTGAATGATGCGCCTCCTACCCCCTTGTCTGCCCTAAGGCTTGCTTATCAAATCGGAGAAGATGCAGGTCTTCAATTCGTATATCAGGGCAATGTTGGCTATGGAGAGAATACTTATTGTCCATCTTGTGGTAAGTTGGTGGTAAAACGGGAATACTTTAATATAGAGAATAAAATTGAAAACGACAAATGCCCTTATTGTGGAGAAAAAATTAAGGGTATAGGAATGTCTTAGGAGATTAAAATAATTAGATAGTTTGTTTAAGTATTATTTCAACGTAGTTAAAGAAAGGCAGAGCATAAATGGAAAATAGCAGTTCATACTTAGTATTCGGTCCGGTTCCTTCCCGTCGATTGGGGAGCAGTTTAGGAATTAATAATATACCCCCCAAGATATGTACCTATTCTTGCGTATATTGCCAGGTGGGCAGGACCTTAAAGATGGAAGTTGGACGGTCTCTACTTTATGATACCAAGGAATTAGTACAGGTGGTAAGAGAAACAGTAAAAAATTTTCAGGAGAAAAATGAAAGTATTGATTATTTATCCTTTGTTCCTGATGGAGAACCTACCCTTGATTTAGAATTGGGAGAGAAGATACGGCAGCTAAAGGGTTTGGGTATTAGAATTGCTGTTATCTCAAATGCTTCACTAATCTGGCAAAAGGAAGTAAGAGAAGACCTAAAAGAGGCTGACTGGGTTTCTTTAAAAATTGATGCTCTTAGCCCTTCTGTTTGGCGTAGGATTGATCGGCCGCACCGTTCCCTTGAATTGGAAAAGATTTTAAAAGGAATAGAAGATTTCTCACAAGACTTTCAGGGAGATTTAAATACAGAGACCATGTTAGTACGGGATATGAATGACCAGGAAAAAGAATTGCATGAAATTGCAAAATTTATTAAAAAACTTGATATCCATCGATCCTATCTTTCCATACCTACTCGCCCGCCTACCTTAAAGTGGGTAAAACCTCCTGAAGCAAAAAAAATAACCATGGCTTATCAAATCTTTAAAGAATATTCTTTACCAGTGGAATGCCTGCTAGGATTCGCAGTACAGCCTTTTGGTTATACCGGGGATATTGAGCGGGATTTGCTTAGTATTACTTCCGTACATCCTATGCGTGAATCAGAGGTTAAAAAGTTTCTAAAAAAATCAGGGGAGGATTGGCAGGTTGTAGAACATCTTATTAATGAAGAGAAATTGATTCAGACAGAATTTGGAGGTCAGAAATTTTATGTAAGAAACTTTTCGGGAACAAAGAAGAATTAAACCAGCTCATCGCTATGTTATCGAAATAGCAGCCTTGATAGTCTTCCACGTTTTATTTCTACTGCATGATATGGACATAATTCCTGGCAGCAAAAACAACGAATACAACGGGATAAGTCTGGATAAGGTCTTTGTTCAATCATTTCAATGCATTTGGCCGGACAATTCTGTGCACACAACCCACAGCCTACACATTTTTCATGAATGAAATTAGGGCTAGGGCGTAAGATATTATAAAAAAATTTATCAACTGCTGCAGGTAATGGAATAGGTACGTGACGGCTTCTGGAAGAAGCAGGTACCTTAAAGGGGATGGGTTTTAGATTATCCCTGTCCATCCCTTGAATATCAAGTTCCTGGAAATCATTTGGTATAAGATTTCTTTCTATGGCATTGTGGAGTGTGTATACACGATTAGGCGAAAGACCAATAAGATGACAAAAAGCCAGATCAAGGGCATGTGGGTTGACTGAAGCACCCAAAAGGCCAACATGTTTTATATCACCGGATGAAGGACCGGCACCTTCCATGGCCATAACCGCATCCATAATAGTTATTTGTGGTTTAACGTATTCGGCAATATCAACCAACATATTAGTAAAATCTTTTATTTCACTCATTCTGAGATGATAATCTGCTTTCAGCAAGCCGGGTACAGTTCCAAAGAGATTTTTTACGGCACCAGTATAGATTGTAAACCCATGCGTCTTTAATTTAGCAATTGAGATAACCACATCAACTTCTTCAACGTATTGAGCCAGGGTAATTTGCTTTAAGATTTTGCCTTCTGGAAAAGGAAAATCCTCTTGCAGAAAATTCCAATTTAACTGTGCCCCTGTTTTATTGGCTACGGCTTCCATCCCTGTTTCCCTATAGATTCCCTTTAGCCAATTTTTTGTAAAAGGACCACCTGGACTATCGGCAATAATTACTTTTGCACCGATTGCCTGAATTTGATTGACAATAGCTTCCACTAAAGACGGGTGGGTAGTAACAGCAGCCTCGGGAGGTTTTTTCATTAACAGGTTTACTTTCAACAGAACTTTTTGTCCGGGTTTGATAAAATTATTTAATCCACCTAATGCATTAAACATATTATAAGTAGATTTCTTTATTTCTTCATCCTGATAACTGTTACAAGGAACAATAATTACTCTTTTTTCCATAACTTATTCTCCAATAGAAAATTTTATTACTTATCATTATTTCATTAACTTTATCACAATGTAGCAAATAGTAAATGCTTTTATTTGATATTTATATAAATATACCATATAATTGTTTCTGTTAAAAAACTATATTTAGGAGGAAGTTATGAGTAAGACAATATTGATAACCGGAGCAAGCACCGGAATTGGTGCCGGTACAGCAGAATTGTTAGCCGATGGTAATGAAATTATTATTCATTATTACCACTCAGAAGATAAGGCAAAAAAAGTAAAAGAGATAGTTGAAAAAAAAAATGGCAAGGGTTTCTTGGTGAAGGCAGATTTGTCAACTGAGAAAGGCTGCCTTGAATTAGTCGAAGCCGTTAAATCCAACTATGAAAAGATTGATGTATTATTTAACAATGCAGGTGGTGCAGTTAAAAGATACGATATCAAAGAAATAGACTGGAAGTCGATTGAAGAGATAATGACTCTAAATACATATTCTACAATATTTCTGACATCTAAATTAGTGCCGTTATTAGAGAAAGGTGACAAGCCCTGTATTATTAATATAACTTCTGTTGCTATGCGTAATGGTTCACCATCTGTATCTGTCTATGCAGCATCTAAGGGTGCTCTTGATACATTTACTCGGAGTACAGCCCGTGCATTGGCGCCTAAGATCAGGGTTAATGCAATAGCTCCCGGTGTTATAGATACTCCCTTCCATGAAAAAGTGACAGCTCCTGAAAGAATGAAAGAGTTTAAGGATAGCATCCCCTTAAATATACTTGGAGAACCTCATCATATAGCTGAAGCAGTTCAGTTCCTTATCGAAAATGAATTTATGACCGGTGCAACACTGGATATTAATGGTGGAGCATTTATGTATTAAGGAATAAAATTAATATTTTTTCAAATGATTAAGAATCAGTAGGTAATCCCAAAAGATTACCTACTGAAAAACTCTTTATCGATATTACCGCCACTGAGTATTACCGCTATTTTTTGTTTTAAGAAATTACTCTGATTTTCCAAGATTGCGGCAATGCCTACTGCACCTGCTCCTTCAACGATAATCTTTTCTTTTTCCCATAATGAATTGATTGCCTTTTTGATCGATACCTCTTTAACCAATAAGATTTGGTCAACATATTTTCTGACAAATGAAAATGTAATGGAATTTTGTTCGATACCTCCTGCTAGTCCATCTGCAAGTGTTGGCGAATGAGGGTATTGATCAGGGGATAGTATTTTTCCGGCTTTTTGTGAGTAATACATAGCAGCATCATTTTGGGCTTGTATACCAATAACTTTAATATTAGGATTACTTTGCTTAATAGCAATTGCCACTCCGGAAATAAGTCCTCCACCGCCAATGGGTACCAGTATAGATTGTAAAGATGGTAACTGTTCTATTAATTCCAATCCGATAGTTCCCTGTCCGGCAATAATGTCAGGGTCATTATAAGGGGAAATATATAATTTACCATCTCTTCTGGCCATTTCTCTCCCATATGTTTCTGACTGATCCACTGTTTCGCCATAAACAATAATTTTTGCACCATATTTCTGAATCAAATGCCTTTTCTTTTCAGGGGTTCCTTCCGGGATGATTATTTTTGCTGATAAACCTAATTCTTTAGAAGCCCTGGCAATAGCCTGTCCATGATTTCCGGAGGAAGCAGTAATAATATCTTTCTGCTCTTTGCTTATCTGGTATAATTTGTTAATTGCACCTCTTATTTTGAAGGCATTCGTGATTTGCAAATTTTCTAATTTCAGAAATAGCTGTCCCTGAATCATATCACTGAAATAAACTGATTCACGCAATTCAGTCTTTTTTATAAGACTGGCAATTCTTTTCTGTGCCAAAATGATGTCTTGTAATTTCATATTATAGTTACCTCTTTAAAGTTTTCTATAAGACTAAAAGCTATAAAATCAGAAGTTTTCTTTGAGATAGACGGAAAATACTGATAGACTTTTCTCTAATTTCTGCGTATCTCCTCCAAAACCAATTCTGATATGATTGGGCATATCAAAACATTCACCGGGAACTACCAGCAGAGATTTTTGATTAAATAAATTCAGGGCAAGCTGTTGTGAGCTAATAGGGATATTTTTAAGTTTTGGGAAACATAACACACCTGCTCCAGGAAGATAATAATGAAAATATTTTTTATGTTCTTCAAACCAGATTCTTAATGTTTCCCGATTCTTAACTATAATACTATGATTACGTTCAGAGATTCGCTTAAAATTGTCCAATGCAAATTGTGCCAGATAATCACTTATAGGAGAGTTGCTTATTGAAGTGTAATCTTTATATTTCCAGCATTGCTCAATTATTGATTCAGGACCGGCAATCCAGCCCAGTCGCAATCCAGATAATCCATATGCTTTGGACATACTACCGACGCTGATTGCTCTTTTGCTTAAGGAACGGGCATAAGGAGGAACAATACCGGCTTGGAAAATTAACTCATGGTATACCTCATCACAGAGTACGTAGAAGTCATACTCTTCAGCCCATTGTAAGATAGTCTTTAGTTGTTGTTCATTGATTACTGCACCGGTTGGATTGTTTGGAATATTTAAAACTAGCAACTTTGTTTTTTTATCTATGATTGTAGATAATTCTTTTAAATTTGGTTGGAAATTGTCTTCAGCCGATAATTTCCAGAATTCAAGTTGAGCACCACAAGCTTCTGCCGTAGAATATAATGCTTGATAAGCGGGCCAGAGTGCGATTACTTTATCATCTTTATCTAATAATACGTTTGACAATAAGAAATCCGCTTCAATTGCACCGGTAGTAACCAGGATATTTTTTGAAGTAGTATCAGCCCCATACAAATTTGCAATTTTATTTCTTAATGAATTACTTCCTGTAGTGGGATTATAGCCAATTTTCATTTTTGTTAGTTTTTGCAATATATTTTCCTGCGGATTCAGTTGATTTAATTCTTCAATAGTAAAAGGCTTAGCATCTGTTTCGGCTAATTCGTATTGTGCCCTGGTTTCATAAGTATCTAACCATCTTTCAACCTGAAAGTCTTTTATCTTCATAAAAAGTCTCCTTGGCAAGAATAAGAGTTATATTTATTTCTATAGATTAAATATTTAGAAAATCTCACTCCGGAGGTTTTAGATATTACGGAGTGAGATTTTCTAAATATTCCTTAATATTAAGTAGTTACAATAATTGTTAAATCAGTAAACTTCAAAGTTAATCTGAGGTCATGCACTGGGAAAGATTTTGAGCAAAAGCTTCAGTATCTTCCTCTAATAAATCGCTATATTGTGCATAACAATCAGAGATTTTATTTAAATCTCCCATAAAGTAAGCATTTACTAAATTATCCCAGATTGGACTCTGTTGAACTTTTGCCAATCCTTCATTGATTACCGGAAGAATTTCTTTTGGGTCTCCTTTTTGGACATAGAAGACATATTCTTCTTCGGTGTTAATAGTGCCAACGATTTTGATTGGATTATTCTTAACAAAGGCCTCTGCTGCTGGGGTATCAGCAACAAAAACATCGATACGTCCATTGACCAGGTCCATTATTCCTAAGTCATTGGTTTCATATAATTCTAATTTAATATCCACACCTGCTTGAACCAGGTTTTCTTCCAGCCAGTCAGCCTGGGTTGTTCCTCTTTGTGCACCGACACCCTTACCTCCAATTAAGGCAGTTGCTATGTTTAATTCTGAGTCTTCTTTGACCATTACCCCTTGACTGCCTGACCAATAAGTATTAGAGGCATCAGCTACTTCCAAACGCTCTTCAGTTAAGGTAGCACCGGCAGCCATTAGATCAATTCTATCGGATTGAAGTGCAGGTATCAGAGAATCAAAACCAATATCCTGTATTTCTATTTCATAACCCTGAATTTTTGCAATAACTTTCATTAAATCCATATCAAATCCCACAAAATTATTATTTGCATCAATCCATTCAAATGGTGGCCAGTCTGCCGAAGTTCCTATTGTAATTTTTTCAGGTGCAGCTGAAGCAGAGAAGACCCCCATGGCTATGATTGCAACAATAATAATCAGTGTACCAATATTTTTCCCTAATTTTTTTAACATTTTCCTTTTCCTCCTTATATATTTATTTTAATTAATAGATACCTGATATTCGCTGATTGATGTCAACCACCTCCTGTTATTCTTATATTTTTAATAGGCTATAGACCAGGAATTCGGAATTTATTTTCCGCCATATCCAAAATTTTTGATAAAATGGAAACCAAAACAAAATATATCAATGCCACTATAATGAAAACTTCAAATGTCCTGAAATTACGGGACGCAATCGATCTACCCTGTGACATGATTTCTGGAGCCTGAATCATATAGGCCATAGATGAATATTTTAATAAATAGATAAGTTCATTTGACCAGGAAGGTATAACCAGGCGAAACATTTGTGGTAAGACAATATGTCGAATAGCTTGTATTTGGTTCATACCAATCGAATAAGCGGCAATTAACTGTTCTCTTTTGACTGATTGAATGGCCCCTCTAAAGTATTCAGCCTGATAAGCGGCGCTATTTATTCCCAAACCTATCATGGCTGCCGTAAAAGGCGATAACATAATCCCAACTGAGGGAAGACCAAAATACAAGATAAATAGCTGAGTAAGTAATGGAGTCCCCCGGATAATCTCTACAAAAAAAGTGCAGATAGCATAGATCGGTTTATTGCCATATACTCTTCCCATTGCAACCGGTATACCTATGAAGATACCAATTATAATGGCAATAATAGTCAATTCTACCGTTACAACTGTCCCTTCCAGTAATTTTGGCATAATATCCAGCGCGAGCATAAGAAAACTCATTCTGTTTTGCCCCCGTAAAGTTCAGTTATTTTGTGCAAAAATTCCCTGGTCCTCGGATTTTCTGAATCATTAAACATTTTATCCGGCTTTCCTTCTTCAATAATTATACCTTTTTCCATAAAAATGATATCATTGGCTACTGCTCGTGCAAAACCCATTTCATGAGATACGACTACCATAGTCATGCCACTTTCCGCTAATTTAGTCATAACCGTCAATACCTCACCGATTAATTCGGGATCAAGAGCAGATGTAGGTTCATCAAAAAGTATGAGCTTGGGATTCATGGCCAGTGCCCTGGCAATAGAGACACGTTGTTGCTGACCGCCAGATAACTCTGCAGGATAAGCATTTACTTTATCTCCTAATCCAACATCATTAAGTTTTTCCATGCTTATCTCTGTTGCTTCTTTTATAGGTTTCTTTTTAACTACCAATAAGCCAATTCGAACATTATCCAGAACAGATAGGTGAGTAAATAAGTTAAAGTGCTGAAAAACCATACCAATTGAAGAGCGAATAATATTAATATCAGTATTAGGATTAGTAATTTCAGTATCTTCTAACCAAATATGTCCTTTATCAGGTGGAGTAAGTTGGTTAATACAGGTTAGTAAAGTACTCTTTCCGGTTCCCGATGGTCCTATAATAACAGTAGTTTCTCCCTGGTTAACCCGGAAAGAGATTCCTTTTAATACTTCTAATTTCCCATATTTCTTATAGACATTCTCAGCTCTCAGAATAACATTTGGCATTCTAAATCCTTTCTAAAACTGATTGATTTTTTTCTGTTTTGATTTCATATCCGGGAATCTTATATTTTTCTTCTAAAATCTTTAAAGCTTGGTTTCCAACAAATACCAATATAAAATAGATTAAAGCACAAACAGTATAAATCAACAGAGCATTTCCAAAAGTCCGGGCAACGATATAACGCCCCTGCCTTAGTAGTTCTGTAACACCCACCGCATATGCCAAGGAACTGTCTTTTAGAACAACTGCATATTCATTAGCCCAGGAAGGTATGGATAGTCTCAATGCCTGGGGTAGAATAATATGTCTTATTGATTGAAATGTATTCATTCCTATGGAACGGGCTGCCTTCATTTGACCTTCCCCTATTGATTGAATAGCTCCCCTGAATATTTGAGATTGATAAGCAGCCGAACGTAATCCCATTGCCAGAATTGCAGCCATGAAAGCACTAATTTCAACATGGAAAAAAGAAGAACCAAAGTAGAATAAAAATAGTAATACAAGGGCAGGAACAGCCCTAAAAAATCGTTCAAAGGGTTGAATAATCAATAATTTTATAAAATTGGAACCGTAAACACGCCCCAGAGCCAATAGAATTCCCAGGATAAACCCTAAAGCCAGAAAGTATATCGTTAAAGTAATAGTAACCAGTGTACCTGATAACAAGGATGGCAATCCTTGCCAGATTAAGTTTAATTGATCCATTTATAGCTAGGCTCCTGTTTATGGTTATACTTATATTTTATAACAATTAAGCAAAAATAAAAAATCCCGCAACCTCTTTTTAAAATCTATAAAAAGAGGGGCGAGATAAATTTCCCGTGGTACCACCCTGATTGGAAAAATGAAAATCCATTCATCTTTCCCGCTTGTTGGTTTTTAAAGGTAACCAACCTATTCTAATTATTCTAATAAAGTATATTGAGGTTCTCTTTTGGGTAAAAGACAGTCAAGGTAATTTCACCTTGGATACCTTTCTCTAAATGACTGACTATACTTACTTTCCTCTTAATTTAGTTATTTAATTGATATAATATTAAAGGCTTACAAATTTTTTGTCAAGCAATTTACCGATATGGTATGTTAAAATAAAATAGTAACCTACTGAGAATTATATTATTTCGAATATTCAAATATTCATAATTAATATAATTTAACAATAGATGTTAGTAATTTATTGATATCTATTGTTAAATGAATATATATTGAATAAAAGAAAATTTTCTATTACCAAGAAGGAGAATATAATGAAAAAGCCAATACAAAGAGTTGCAGCAATACATGACTTATCCGGGTTTGGGCGAGTTTCCCTCGCAGTAGTTATCCCAATTCTTTCCACTATGGGTATTCAGGTTTGTTCACTGCCCACAGCAGTGCTTTCCACACATACCGGCGGTTTTAAAAATTTTAAATTCATTGACCTGACTGAGCATATGAGAGAATATATCGCTCATTGGAAGGAGATTGGCATTGATTTTGATTGCATTTATAGTGGTTTTTTGGGTTCACCGCAACAGATAGAAATTATTTCTGATTTTATCTCTGAATTTGCCAAAGAAGATACCCTGGTAGTTGTTGACCCTGTTATGGGCGATGCTGGAAAATTGTATCCCTCCATGAACCAAAACATGGTTAGAGAAATGCGTAAATATATTAAAAAGGCTGATTTGATAACACCAAACTATACAGAAGTACTTTTTTTGCTTGATGAATCAATAAATCAAGAAGTGAATGATGATCTTATAAAATCATATGTAAAACGTTTGGTGGATTTAGGTCCCAAAACAGTAATAATTACCAGTGTTCCGACGAGGGATACCAAAAGTGTTACCAACGTCATTGCCTTTAATAAAGATGATGGTAGATTTTGGAAGCTTAAATGTGACTACATGCCCGTTTATTTCCCCGGGACCGGGGATGTATTTACCAGCGTTATTGTCGGTAGTTTGTTACAGGGGGATAGTCTGCCTATTGCTCTGGACCGTGCTGTCCAGTTTATTACTGCTGCTATTCGGGCAAGTTACGGTCATAATTATCCTCAGAGAAATGGTATTATGCTGGAAAGAGTATTGGGAAATCTGACTTTACCGGTTATGATAAGCAGTTATGAATTGCTTTGATTATTGATAGATGGAAAAATCACTGCTAATCAATGTATTTCCACTTGGTGGCAATTTCTGAAGATAGCCGGTTGTTTTCTTTATCCCATACTGTATCATAAATGAGTAATTCACTCTTCTTTTTTAAAGCGAAAATTTTTTGTTTTATAGCTATCTCTCCAGGATATTTTATTTCATAATGATATAAAATCTGAAGCTGTCTTAATTTATATTGAAGTTTTATATCTTCAGGTTTTACATCAAGGATCCAGTCGATATATTTAGAGTTATGAACATGATCCAAAATATCAATATCATTTTTTTGAATGATAAAATTTTTTGTTATATTTTTGCTGGAAGGATTTTTAAAAATGGCAGAATTTAAAATTGATTGTTCACATGCCTTCTCCGGCTTAATTATTTCTTGGTTTGAAAATTCTGGAAACATTTTTGCCGGTTTTTTCTTGTCGATATTATAAAAAATCCACTGGGATGATGCCTTTGCCAGAATATGGTTATGCTTGTTTTTGATTTTAAATTCTCGATAAGCAAAACATCTTTTGGTCTGTGAAATCCAGGTCTCGATATGAATCTGCTCTTTTAATAGTGGCAGTTCATTGGTTTCAATATTCCAGCAAAGCAGTATCCAGGAGTATCCATGTTCAAATAAAGATTTTAATGGGTAGCCAAATGATTTGGAATGATTACCTGCAGTCTCATTAAGATAATCAATTAGCCTAACCAGGCTTAAGCGCTGATTATGCTGAATATCCTGGGTGTGTATTTCATATATTTCCTGGAAAATTTGCTTCATTTTGTAATATACTGATTTCTATTAAAATATAGCTTATTATGACTCTTATCCATGGCCAGTCAAATTTGTTAATCTTTAGAAACTCATTTTAGGCTCATCTTGCGTTGGAAAGGGCTAAAGCTAAAAATCTGCAATAATTTTCTTTAACTCAGATATCCTTGCTGTTGCCTCATCTTCTCCTGCTTTTATAACTTGAACCCTTTCTTTTTCTCCCATTAGAAAGGAAACTTCACCTACATAACTAGGTTCAAGAATTATATCAGCGCCTTCTAAAGAAAGTTTGGTCAAATCTTCTACCATTATCTCTATACTTCGGTCAGCAATAGAAATGATATTATCAGGCTCTTTTTTTTCTTCTTTAACACTCCGCAGGGTTACGGCAATTACTATATCGGCACCCATTTCGCGAACTACATCAACCGGGACCGGGTCTTTCAGGCCTCCGTCAACTAATATTTTGTCTTCAAATTCAAATGGAGAGAATATCCCGGGGATTGAAATAGAAGCCGCAACCGCATTGGAAACTTTACCTTTATCCATAATAATTTTTTCCCCGGTAATTAAATCTGTTGCTACTGCTTTGAAAGGTATTTGCAAATCGTATTCAAAATGTGCCCAGTTGGAGATGCGGTCAAATTCATCCCTTATACCAACTGTAGAAATAAGGCCCCTGGGCAAACGTGGGTTTGCTATTAATTTTGGAATATTAATTGAAAAGCCTAATACGTTCCTATCTTTAGTTTCCTTCAAATCAAAGGAAATACTTTTAAAGGTAATGTATTCCATGAAATCTTGTTCTAAAACAATTTTTTCAATTTCATCTATATCAAAACCCAGGGCATATAAAGAACCTATCAAGCTTCCCACACTGGTTCCGGCAATAAAATCTATTTCAATTTCTTCTTTTTCCAGGATTTTTAATATTCCAACATGCGCATAACCTCTTGCTCCTCCGGAGCCGAGGGCTAATCCTATTTTTGGTCTGGCCTCAGCAATTGCTATTCCAGAAAATAGTGAAATACATACTACTATTATTATAATAAGTTTATAGATAGATTTATTCTTATTCTTTATGTTCTTCATAGTAACATTATAGATGATTGCTCATACCCGCGCAAGTTATAAAACAGTATCTAGTATATAGTATCGCACTCCCTCTCCCACAGAGAATATTTAATATTTTCCCCCTCCCCAATGAGAATATTTGAAAATTACCCTCTCCAAGGAAAACGTTCGAACGAACCTCCCCCTCGGGAGATATTCAAAAACTTCCCTCTCCCCTCGGGGGGAGAGGGTTAGGGTGAGGGGGAGTAAATCAGAAGTGACTTAATCCGATAATTCGCTTCTATTTTTTAAATCTTATATTCGACTATTCGACTGAAAAACTTTTTCTTTTATCCGCAATCAGCAAGATACAACATGAATTTGTCATTGCGAGTCAATTTTAATTGGCGAAGCAATCTCATTCACTTATACCCGCATTATTTATTTTACTTAAAACTAAAAGCCATCAACTAAAAACTGGAACTTAGTTCCTCAATTTGTTAAAATGATAAAAGTTATAAAAAAATTAAAAAGACAGAAAGAAGCATTTACCCAGTAATAAAAAACCAACAAGAGTTAATACAACAAGTATCATAGAAATTTTTCATTCTCTTTTTTTTGCCTGAAAATAGGTTAAAAGTGTACAATGGAGACCAATTATTAATCTTAATGAAAAAATATTAGGGGAATTTGCATAAAATGAATAAAGTTGCAAAAAGCGGTTACTGGAAAATAATATAACAAATAAACTAAATCTAGTTTGTAAGGAAAATATTATATGAATGATATTTTATATAAAAAAATTTTAGCGGAAATCAATGAGATTAAAATTATTGACACTCATGAACATATTATGAGTCTAACAGAAGTTCATAAAGAACAACAGAATGTATTTAAAATGTTTGAAAATTCTTATGCAAACCTCGATTTGATATCTTCCGGAATGCCGCCTGGTACTTTTAACCAAAAGAATTTAGACGATATATGGCAAATTTTTAAGAAGTATCAAGAGAAAACATCAATGACAACATTTTTTAGAAATATTATTCGGGCATTAAAGGATTTATATGATCTAGATGGTGATATGTTGTCAGGTAATACTTATCAAGTATTATCTAAAAAAATTGAGGAAGCTTACCAAAAACAAGATTGGTATCGTTATGTCTTAAAAGAAAAATCAAAAATAAAGGTTTCTTTATTGGATTCTTTTTGGAATGTTGAAAGTTTCCAATTTGATAAAAGCCTCTTTTTACCAGTATTACGAACAAATCCTTTTATTTTGGGAAGAGAATATATATCCTCTTTTACAAAAGGGAAAAGGTCACATTCAACAATAGAAGATATTTCTGAAGCATGGTGTTTCAATATCGATCATTTTGAGTCATACTTGGATCTGATTAGCACTGCGATCAGAAAATACAAAAACAATGGATGCCCAGCAGTTAAAATTGGAACAGCATATGAGCGATCATTATATTTTGAAAAAATACCTATCAACCTTGCAAAATCAATTTATAAAAAAAACCCTCATAAGATTGATTCTAAAGAACGGAAAATGCTTCAGGATTTCATGGTTCACTATATTATTCAAAAGGCCACTGAAGAGAATATGCCTGTTCAAATTCATACCGGTACTTTCGCTAGAAATAGCAGCATAATTAGTAATGGTAATCCCGAACAGTTAAATAATCTCTTTTTAGAGTATCCGGATACAAGATTTGTTTTATTCCATTTTTCTTATCCATATACTTCTCAATTATTCAGCCTGGCAAAAATCTTTCCCAATGTTATGCTTGATTTTTGTTGGGTACCCATGCTGTCAATTAATATGGCAAAAAAATATTTAAATGAGTTTTTTGATTTGATTCCATACAATAAACTCATGTGGGGCGGAGATTCATACACAGTTGAAGAGGCTTATGGTGCGACCTGCTTAGCTAGAGAGATTATTGCATGGGTCTTAACAGAGAGAGTCAAAAACAAAGAAATCAATAGCGAAAAAGCCCTTCAGATCGCATACGCAATTCTTAACCAAAATGCTTCCAATTTTTATGGATTAATCTAGTACAATTAATACAAATAACGATTATTGTTTCTATTGCAATTTACATTCTCAATTTGCTAAAATGATGAAAGTTGTTGTAATTATTATAGCAATTTACACAGCATTTATTCCCACTATTTTATGATACAGGGGACGGCAGACCGTGTGAAAAATACTAACAAATTTTTATTAGAAGACAGATTTTGTAACTTATTTTGCCTTTATTGTTCTTTGATAAAATAATAGAAAAGAAAAGAGGAAACACAGGCTTCCTATACCGGTACTGCCTGCTTATTTTCTCTTAATCTTCTTAAAATTTCCTCTGTTCCCAGGATATTGATTACCCGCTTTAGATTATAGCATAGGAAGGATAAAGCAATCTCAGCACTGACCGAGGCCTTTCGCCTGGTTAAGAAATAGGAGGCACCCCAGGCCCTTTTGATAGTGCCGAAAGGGTGTTCTACAATCATTTGCCTGAGCTTGTAGGTTTTAAGATTCTCCCGGGTTTGTCGGTCAATCTTATCCAGAAAGTCCTGGTTACGATGGCGAAATATGGTTCTACCCTTTACTGCTTTGGTGCACCTGTTTTTAACCGGACAACTAAAGCAGGCGTCTAAGTTACGATAGGTTTTGCCGATGATTTTACCGTCTTTCTTTCGGGTTCGGTAATAGTAGAGTCTTTTTCCGGCAGGACAGAGGTAACAGTCCTTCTCCTTATCATAGCTAAATTTATCCGGGTAGAACTCTTTATCTCCGGTCCCATTGGAGTAAACTTGTTTGGTGACATAGGTAGTGACCTTCTTCTTATTACAATAGGCTAAATCATGGGCATGGTAGTAACCTTTATCGGCCAAGACA
>CAZAJW010000067.1:0-1580 GCA_964485485.1 uncultured Atribacterota bacterium
ATTGTCTTTGCTTCTTTAAAAGGAACGGTTATAAAGGAAAATTCATTATACACTTCTACCTGATCAATATCAGATTTATTAACTCCGGTATTTTCAAAAACATACTTTACCAATTTGGCAGGAGTAATCTTATCTTTCTTTCCCATTGCTACGAAAAGCCTGCTTTTACCTTCCAATTCTATTTTTTTGTTTCTACCGGATAATTCTTTTATCTCGTTATATAAACCCGGGTTAAGCTTATCATCAAAACTGTAATTAAGTATTTTGGCAAGCACTTCAGTAGTATTATTGTTTTCAAGAAGCCTTTTTGCCCAATTGTAGTAATTAGCATCTACTTCTTCACTGTTCATTGCTGTAATATCTTCATTTATTTTCCTGGTCTTTGCCCTGATGATATCTTTAACATTGGGTACTTTCAGTTTTTTAATATCTGTTTTTGCTTTGCGTTGAATGAACATCAGTTTCTGATATTCACTGGGTGTAATAAAGGTAATGGCTGTCCCTTCTTTACCTGCTCTTCCGGTTCTTCCAATCCTATGCACATAGGACTCAGGATCATGGGGAAGAGAATAGTTAATAACATGGGTCATATCATTAACATCCAAACCACGTGCAGCTACATCAGTTGCTACCAGAATATTTATTTTCTTTTTCTTGAATCTACCAAGAGTCTTTTCTCTCTGGCTTTGCGAGATATCGCCATGGATAACATCTGCATCATAGCCTCTCTCTATAAGATGATTGGTAACTTCATCAACATCATTTTTGGTCCTGCAGAAAACCAGTCCGTAAAAATCTTCTTCAATATCAATAATCCTGCATAGGGCTTCAAATTTATCAGAAGACCGTACTTCATAATATATCTGTTCGGTAAGACTGACAGTGGGCTTTTGTTTCTCAACGGTAATAAATTCGTAACCGGCCATATATTTACCTGCCAATGTCTTAATTCTTGCAGGTATGGTAGCTGAGAAAAGAAGTGTCCTTTTGCGGGGATTGGTGTGTTTCATTATTTCTTCCACGTCCTCAATAAATCCCATATTTAGCATTTCATCAGCTTCATCAAGGATAAGATATTCTATATCCCTGAGATTAAGAGTCTTTCTGTTAAGATGGTCAATAACTCTTCCGGGGGTTCCCACTACAATATGAACTCCCTTTTTAAGACGCCTTAATTGCTGGTCAATTGATTGCCCACCATAAACAGGAATAACCTGGATACCCGTGTCCCCTTTTAAGGAACTAATTTCTTCGGAAACCTGTATGGCGAGTTCTCTGGTAGGTGTTACAATCATTGCCTGTACACTTCTTTGTTTGGGGTCTACCATTTCAATTAAAGGTAAGCCGAAGGCTGCTGTTTTCCCGGTACCTGTCTGGGCTTGTACAATTATATTTGTATCATCACGTAACATTACGGGAATTGTTAAAGTTTGAATAGGGGTTGGCTCTTCAAAACCCTTTTTAGAAATAGCTTCAATAACCTCTTCAGAAAGGCCAAGCTGTTTGAATCTTTCAATATCTGTCATTTTTTCTCCTAAATTTAATAAATAATAATATTTTTCTGTATATACTTGCTTTTT
>CAZAJW010000068.1:0-4164 GCA_964485485.1 uncultured Atribacterota bacterium
TGGATGACAGAGAATATATTACCTTTAGGGATAAAAAGTCTAAAACATATTATAACCAGAGTGAATATATCAGGAAATGCGTACTGGATAAAAAGATAACAGTAATACCAGGGGTAAGGGATCTGGTAGTTGATTTAAAAAGGATTGGAAATAATTTAAATCAGTTAACCTATAATGTTAATTCGGGAAAGGTTGTCTTTTTAGGAGATGATTTGAAAGAAATAAATGATGATTTAGCTTCAGTATGGAGTAGATTAAATGAAGTTATAAAGAAAGTGAAATAATTAAATTATCTGCCCCTGATGTTGCCAAAGGAAATAGAAAGAGAAGGTAAACCTGGGTTTACCTTTTTGGATTAAACGGGTAATGAAACTAAGTGTCGATAATTCCTAACGAATCCACAATATACTCTGTAGAGTTAGCGGTTTATGCTCGCAAAGGGAAATACTACCTTGAGTGGAAGACTGGCCCTTTTATAATATCAGGTTTATATAGGAGTAATTATGTGGTTATTATATGGGTATTCTTTTGGTGCTTTTTGAAGCGATGGCAAAATTTAAAAAAGAGGGTGGGATTGGGGAGGTTATAATTATAATAATTCATTTTTTTATCTCATTTAATAAAACTTTCTTAAACAGCCAATCCACTAAACATAGATCCTCTAATATATCGTCTGCCATTAAAAAAGGTTGTGCTATTTCCTCATTATATTTATTTCTATATGGGTGAATAATATCATTTCTTTTATAGTCTCTCATTTCCATTTCATATTCTTCAAAATTATTTATTCCTATAGAAGTTATTTTTCTCACTACTTCATCTCTAGTAACTCTACTTTTGATTTTTAAATATTCAATTAAACTTTCAAAAGCTATATAGGTATTAATGTATATTTCCTCTGCAAAAACAAAACTTGTATTAAGTAATATATAAGCTTTGTATAAACAGGTGCCTGCCCTAATTAGAAGGTTGCTTTTGTGGTCAAAAGATTTGAATATCTTAATAATTTTATCTTTAGTCCCTATATTTTGAAAAGCATAGGAATTGCTGCATGCAATATTACAATAGTCCTTTAATAAATATACACAGTTTTTTTTGCTCGGAAATTTTTCAACTATTTTAGTTGTATATATTGAACCATGCTCCTTTATAATCGGTATAAGTCCGGAAACTAAATTTCCAGTCTGGAAGATATTACCTTCTTTTTCGCTTATTATTTGAGAAAGTCTCAATGCCGATATTATTGGTATTTCTGACCTTGATACCCAAGCCATTTCCTGGTCCAACCAATCATCGCTCTTCTTCACTTCCGTAATTAAGCCACAATAGCCAGGATTGCCACCATAAAAATTATTTTTGATTTTAATATCAATTTTCAACTGTGAATGATTGTTGTTAAAAGGAGTTATTTTTATTATCATTTTTATTATGTATTTTCTTCAATTTATTTATAATTTTTAACTATTTATTTTCTAATTTTTCTAATTTTTTAATTCTTTCTGATAGTTTATTTTTAATCTTTTCCATTTTTTCGAATAAACCTTCGGATACAAATACAATAGTTTCTTTATTTATGTTGTTTCCTTTATCATATAATTTCAAGGCTTCTTTAAGGTTTTTAATAAATATAAATGGTGGTTTTTTGCCTCCCTTTTTTTGTTCTGTATAAGCACTAAATTTTGAAGTTTTGAATGCAAACTCAATCATGTTTTCAGCCATACTCTCCATTGTTGCATATCCATATACCACCTCTTCAAGAAATCTAGATGACAAGGTTTTAAAGTGTCCCTTTGTTTCAACAACAAAACAGAATTCTTTTGCATATTTTTTGGAAAATAATATTTTTTTTATTTTACCATAGGGGGTTTTTATTTTAGTAAAATGGTCAGTATCTATTAAATGAAATAGTACGATTTCTCCTTCCATTAAAGCAATTTGGCACTCTAGGTCTATTGGCCAAGCAGCGGGAGGAGGAATTAGATAATTTTCTTCTATTGCTCTAAGGTGGCAGCCATCAACACCTTTTTTAAAATTAGATATAATATCTTCTATCTTCTTTGGTATAGAAGGTTCTTTTCCTTCTTCGCGATACGCCCAGACTATATCATAATCACTGTTAATACTAATACCTTCTCCGGTCTTTAATGCTTTTTTTACAGCTTTGTTTACACCTTTCCAATTATAATCAACTATTTTATCGGCCTCATAAACTATTCTTTCACCAGATTCACCAAAAACTTTTGCTCGCCCCTTGGTTAAGTATTCCATAGTTCCCAATGCTTTGCTAATTTGTCTACCTCGCCGACCTTGCATCATTTTTTCTGGTGAATGCTTGCCTTTTTTACATTCTACAATGTTAATTTTTTCAGGGTTTGTGCATACAATTATATCTCCAATATTAATACAGTTTGTAATATCAGAAATTATTACTGGGTAACCTTTATTTGAGTACTCCTTTGCAGTTTCTAAAGTTAAATCAAATGCATCACCTTGATTAGACAATGATTGTGGCGGAGATGGATTCTTGTTTAATTGTCTAATGATATGCGGGTGAAGTAAATTCCACGCTACTGCATCACCATAACAACGAAGCATGTGAATGTTCCATTTATGTTCACCTGTTTCATCTTGTTTTATTAATTTTTCAGAATGTATTATTTCTTTTACAATTTTTTCTTGTATTTTATATATATCATATACAGAATTAACTTTATTCATTGCCATTAAGATAGATTTTCGTTTATTCTTTAATAATTCTTCTAATTTCACTCTTTTCACCTACTAAAATATAACTCCTATATATATTATTTTTATTATGAGAACTATTTTTCTTATCATACTAAAAAATAAAAATTAAGGAAAAAATATATTAGAGGTTGGTTAAAATAGGGCTGAGAGGTTATAGAATGGCGTGTAAGGGGAGAAAATAGGTTAACTATATGTGTCTTTATTAGATGACATTAAACATAGATTTTTGGAATAGCTTTAGATATACTTATTTTAAATAAAACTAAAAAAATTTTGCTTAACTAAAGAACTTTAATAATGAAATGGATTATGATTAAAAAAGGTGGTGTATCCACTTATATTGAATGTGATAATTCTTTTGGGTTTACTAATAACCTTCTTGCTTATAATACTCAAATCTCTATCGAAAAAGGAATAGCTATCAAATTTGACTTAAACCCAAATATAAATAAAAGGAATAAAAACACAAACACTTATATAGATGCAATTGAATTAGCTGAAGGGAGTATAAAGAAATTAACTCTTATACAAATTAATGATGATACAGTTTTGAAGACCATTAAAAAAATTTTAAATAGGGAAAATTCAATTCCTGACATTTGGGAACTAATAATCGAATTAAAAGGAGAACATATTTTCAAAACTATCCCGGAGTTTACAAAAAATGTAGACCTATCGACATTCTTTCTACATATTAAAAAGTGATTTAAGTATCCACTCACATCAAATTTTATATATATATCTTTGATGTCTATGGAAGTAAATAGCGGGGTTTATTCTGATTTAGTAGTGAAGGTGTGGGCTTGTGATTACTCAAATAAATAAAAATAAAGATTCCATTTGCAAGAAATTATCTTTATTTCCATCTTAACTAGCCATATCAAAATTTACAACCTATCAACTGCTTTTGCCATCTGAGTGTTGTTAAAATTAATATAAATTTTTGTAGTATCAAGACTTGCGTGTCCCATCAACCTTTGAACCTTAAATAAATCAACTCCGGCTTCAACCAGGTGAGTAGCAAAACTGTGCCTGAAGCTATGTGCAGTATAGCCTTTCTTCTTAAGTCCGGATAATGTAAGGTACATTTTTAAGAGGTATACAAAACTACCTTTACACAGTCTTTTACCTTGCTCGCCAATTATTAATGCATCTGTTTTTAAAGGTAACCTCTCATCAAGATACTTATCAATTAGCTCAGTAACTTTTCTATGAAGGGGTATTAACCTGTCTTTTCCTCCCTTACCATTCCTTACAATCAAAGTATTTTTAGATAGGTTGATATCTGTCCAGTTTAAATTCAGCAGTTCACTTTTCCTTATACCGGTATAGTAGAGTAGGGATAGGACCAGTTTATCCCTTGTATTATTTTTCCTGCATCTTAGGGGAGCAAAATCTACGGATTTAATAATTAAA
>CAZAJW010000069.1:0-1541 GCA_964485485.1 uncultured Atribacterota bacterium
AGGTAGTTTTTTTATTAACTAATCTACAAAATCTAAGAAATGAGGGAAATTATTATCATTAAAAATAATTCAAATGATCTTATTTTGTTGCATATTATACTCTTCTATCAAATCAGCTATTAGCTTTTTCACTGTTGTAATTTCTTTAATTCGATAGGCATTTGCCCCTGCAAAGGCAAACCCATTCTCAAAATCACCTTTTTGAGCGTGGGTCAAAGCAGAAGCAATACAATAGGGTGCTGTCTTAAAATCACAGGTTTTCAGACATTTCCAATAGCATCGAAAGGGTTTTTTCTTCCCTTCAAAAACCTCTTGTAAAAATTTATTCTTAATTGCTCTACCCGGTAATCCTACAGGGCTATTAATGATTACCAGATCATTTTTCTTGCAATCAAGGTAACTCTGTTTAAAATGTTGAGAGGCATCACATTCTTCAGTAGTAACAAACCGTGTAGCCATTTGTACTCCCTGAGCGCCCATTTGAAAATAGTGAAAAATATCTGCACCGCTATAGATGCCACCGGCTACAATAACGGGAATTTTCTTATTAAACTCTTTTTCAAACGGTTGTAATACGGATATAATTTCGGGTAATGTTTTATCCAGGGTATAAGCTGGATTATCAATCTGTTCTCTTTTAAAACCTAGATGGCCTCCTGCCAAAGGACCCTCCAATACAACAGCATCAGGGATATGATGATAATTTTTTTGCCAATATTGAAAGATTATCTTTGCGGCACGGGAAGATGATACAATAGGAATAACTTTTGGTTTTCTTTCACCAGTATTTTTTGGAATCAATATATCTAAATCCTTTAAAGGCAGTCCTGCTCCCAGCAATACCAGATCTGCTTTTTCTTCAACTGATATTCTTACCATATCCTGAAAATCAGAAAGAGCCACCATAATATTAATCCCAATAACCCCATCGGTAGCTGCTCTTGCCTTTCTAATTTCTTTGCGTAAAGCCCGTTGATTAGCTTGCTTAAAGTCAGTATTAAAATCGGGTTCCATCATCCCGATCCCCGCGGTAGCTATCACACCTACACCACCGGCATTGGCAACTGCAGAAGCTAAGCCGGATAAAGAAATACCAACTGCCATACCGCCCTGAATAATAGGAACTTTAATTGCCAAATCTCCGATTTTCAGTTCGGGCATTTTTCTTTGTTTCATATTAACATTACTATCCTTTACTAAAATCTCTTTCTTTATTTTCAATGGCAAAAATAAGCTCAGCTTCAACGGCTACTTGACTACTTACGGTAGCAATTGCCTTGCCCAGTCCAAACGGCCCTTTCCTTTTGATAATTTGTGTCTCCAATCTCAGGCAATCTCCGGGAACAACCTTTCTTTTAAACCTGGCTTTGTTAATACCACCGAAATAAACCAACTTACCCTTATTTTTTTCTTCTATTAAAATTGCAACCGCACCTACCTGGGCAAGAGCTTCGATCATCAATACCCCGGGCATCACCATTTCCCCCGGAAAATGTCCTTGAAAAAAATATTCATTTACGGTCACATTTTTATAGCCAATT
>CAZAJW010000070.1:0-6272 GCA_964485485.1 uncultured Atribacterota bacterium
CTTTCTAAGCTCTTCGATAACTTCTTCTAAAAAAGCAATCATTTTCCCCAATAAAATTTCCCCTTTTTCTTTGCTTGCAATGACAGGATTCCCTATTGATCCATTCTCCGTCACCTCGTTAGCCTGGACATATGTCCATATATTGTTACCCTTATAATCAGAAAAACCAACAGTGTTTATAGGTTTTATATTTTTAGACAAAGGTGTTGTAGTTTCAGTTTTTTCTGCATACTTCATTTCAACATATTCGGGATAAAGAGCCAAGGCAATAGATGTTCCAATCTCTCCTGCATGAGAAAGGTTGCTTTTCTCTGTTAATTTAACTCCTTTGGCAATTTTTTCAAATGTTCTCCAAATATCTATCATACTTACCAAACAATTCTTTCTTCTAAAATCTCTTCCAATATCTGCTATGGCATTGCCGTTCCCCATATGAGGATTAATAAAGATAAAATTTCTAAATCCGTGCTGATAGAGACATTCGCAATATTCCCTTATTAAAATAGTTAACGTATTATTTTCCAAACTAATAGTTCCGGGAAAATCCATGAACCACTTGGAATAACCGAGCGGCAAACAGGGACCTACCATACATCCAGTTGTCTTGGAAATAGCCTCGCATAAATACATGGCTACATGGGTATCCAAACCTAAAGGCAAGTGCTTTCCTTCATTTTCAATAGATCCTATAGGAATCAGAATCATATTTGATTTTTTTAGATATTCTTCTACCTTCGGCCAGGTTTGATTCTCTAAAAATAGTCCATCCAAAATAGTCACCTCTTTATTTCGTTATTTTTCTCTTCCAACAATTTTTTCTCTATAATATCCAATACTTTCCGTATATGAATTTCAATTAATTTCTTCGCATTCTCAATGTCCTTCTTTAAAATACTGGCAAGTATGTTACGGTGTTCAGCCAAAGATGTCTTTAACCTTGACGGTGTAGAAATCGAAATGAGCCTAAATATATTTATCTTATTTTTCAATGGTTCCATCACATTACTTATTTCATGATTATCACTTTTTTCAATAATCAAGTCATGAAACTTATTATTCATTTTTGCAGCTTCCATAAAATTATTTTCCTGAACAGCTTTTTCCATCTTTTTTGTAATATTTTCTAGTTCTTCTAAATTTTCCTGGTAATAATTCCTTATAAATAATTCAACAGCCAATCGCTCTAAGACAATTCTTATCTCGAAGACATCTCTTATCTCTTTAATTGACCATTTACTAATTAAAAATCCTTTGTGGGGTATAATTCTTACTAAACCGGTTGCAGTTAATTTGTACAAAGCTTCTCGTACTGGTGTCCTGCTTATCCCAAACTCTCTTGAAATCTGCTGTTCAGTAATCATCTTGCCTTGTTCTAATTTTCCATTCATAATCGCATCTTTTAAGCTTTCAAATACTACATCTCTTAAATATTTTCTGTTATAATCTATTCCCCCCAAATTTAAATCACCCATTATGAATACTCTCCAAATTGGTATTGTATACATGTATCTATGTATACATGTATACAATACCATGGATTCAAATACTTCGCAACTAAATTTTATTAACTCCAGCTAAAATATTATGCTCTTGTGGTTTCTATATAACAAAAATATTTATAATTTTCCTGGCATCTTGTATTGAAATAAACCAATTGTTATAATTTACTGAGTGAATTATAATTTCTAAAATAAAACTTACTATGAAGTATTAACTCATGTTAAGATTAAAAAGGAGGCTATATTTCTTGAAATTTTCAATATGTCATAAAATCTCTAAAAATATTAATAGGGTAATTGTTGGAAAAAGTAAAGCTATTGAATTGATTTTGACTACCCTATTAGCTGAAGGCCATTTACTTCTAGAAGATGTACCCGGTGTAGGAAAAACCCTTATGGCCAGATGTCTGGCAAAAAGTATTGGCGGTAGCTTTCATCGTATCCAGTTCACCCCGGACCTTCTTCCATCAGACATAACCGGATTTAATGTCTATAATCAAAAAGAAAGCTGCTTTAATTTTCAACCTGGTCCGGTAATGTCTAATATACTTCTTGCTGACGAAATAAACAGGACTATACCCAGAACACAATCCAGCCTCCTGGAAAGTATGCAGGAAAAACAGGTCACTGTTGATGGTGTAACGATGAATTTGCCATCTCCTTTTTTCGTGATGGCAACTCAAAATCCTATTGAGCTGGAAGGGACATTCCCTTTACCTGAAGCTCAATTAGATAGGTTTCTAATGAAAATTAAACTTGATTATCCGACGCATAAAGAAGAAATAACTATTTTGGAACGATTTCAGAAAGAAGACCCTCTGGAAAATATCAGAGCAGTTACTACTCCGGAGGAAATATTAAGCTTACAGAAAGAAAGACAGAAGATATATGTATCTAAACAAATCAATCATTATATTGTATCTCTGACTAATGCTACCCGGAATTCCCCAAGGATTCGTTATGGTGCTAGCCCCAGAGCTTCAATCCACCTTATGAGAGCGGCACAGGCACTAGCAGTTTTAAGAAATAGGGATTTTGTCTTGCCTGATGATATAAAAGAACTTTTTATCCATATTCTAGCTCATCGCATAATTATTGAAACAAAGGAAAGATTAAAGGGTATTAACCCTCAAATGGCATTAGAGGAAATTCTAGAACAGACCAAAATACCAATACTGGAATTAACTAAATGAACAATATGAATAATAACCACATTCTAACATCAATTTTTACTGATCGATTTTTCCGATTACTGGTATTTATTTTACTATTCATTTCTTTACTCTATGAACAAAAAAATCTTATTTTAATCTCAATATTAATACTGGCAATGTTTTACACTTCAAAATTATGGAGTTATTTAAGTGTAAAAAATATTCACTATTCTTTTGATGCAGAAAAGAAAAAAGGTTTTCCGGGTGAAGAAATTTCATTACATGCAGAAATTTACAATAGTAAACTTTTGCCAATCTGGTTAAAATTAATAATACCAATAGATAATAGACTCCTCTCTTCTGATTCAAAAGATGAATACCTTTCTGAAGAATTTAGTTTACTCTGGTACGACCACTCTTTCTGGCAATGGAGACTAACTGCAAGTCACAGGGGCTGCTATCAGATAGGGCCACCTTATTTGGAAACCGGTGACCTATTAGGACTTTTCCAACAAAGAAAGTATCTCTCCCAATCTGTAGAAATGATAATCTATCCCAAAAATATTTCTTTAAATCTTCTCTCGTCTCCTGTCAAAGAATTATTTGGTAAACCAGGTTTAAATAGTCCGGTTAAAGACCCGGTATACCCTATTGCTACTCAAGATTATTACCACGGAGATCCAGCCAAATATATTCATTGGAAAGCCAGCGCCCGGCATGATCGTCTTCAATCAAAAGTCTTTGATTCATCCTCTCAGAAAAAAACTCTCTTAATTGTTGATGTGAGCTCTTTTAAAAAGACAAAACACGAAGATTTGTTCGAGAAAACTCTTGAGATTGTTGCGGCAATAGCCATAGAATTTGATAGAGAGGGTAGTCCATATGGCATTTTATCAAATGGCAAAATAGTAGGAGATTATAATCACAGTCTTTCCATCGCAACTGGTGCTGAGCAACTTTCTATGTCAATGGAACTACTGGCCAGACTTCAGATGGAATCAGCTGGTTCAATGCAAGAAATACTATTTGAAAAAAATACAATACCAGAAGGAACCGGTTGCCTATTCTTTACCTTTAACTTAAATAAAAGAAATATTCAAATCACCGAATTTTTAAAACAACGCCGCATACCCGTATATTTTATGATTGCCAGCTCCTCAAATCCTTCAGGCAAGATTAGTATTCCCACTTTTTTGTTAAGTGAAATCCATGGTGGTATTCTGCAGACCGCAGAGAAAGGCTAATTTAGAAAGAAATATTCAAAAGGTATATCTTATGACAGAAAGTTTAAAAAGCAAAAAGGCATTATTGTTTATATTTGCCGGCATGATGGAAATAACATGGTTATATGCAATAACCTGTATATTATTTTTACTGCTGGAAGCTCCTCTATTTCCAATATGGACAGCGGTTCTTGCCTTTTTTGTTCCAATAATTATTACATCTATTTTAGATGGAAGAGGAAGAAGAATTATTGAATACGTTGCATTACATATTTTTTTCTATCTTTTAATTCTACTATATACTGTGTATTCCTATGGAAATTGGACAGAATCCTTTCTGGCTTTCCAATGGCTAAAAATGATTTTTCATCAACAACAAGGACCCGTTGACGGATTTACTTATTTATTGATTATTTTTTGGTTTTCATTACTGTGGAGAGGTGGATATAAATTGGCACACCGCTCAAATGATCATCTTACGATTAGTTCTCGCTTTGATCTGGGTATCGTAGCACTTGTCTCTATTTTTATTATTTTGGGAAGTACAAGTATGTCCCTACCCCATTCAAGTGCTTTGATAATATATTATTTCCTTTTCAGTATGTTTGCCATCTCTATTGCTAAGAACTTAAAAAGCTCTAAAACAAAGCACCCTTACCAACTTAGCAGGACCAGTTTTGTAATGACTTTTATTTTAATCGTATTTCTTTTTGGGAGCTGGATAGTATTATTTTTCTTACCTCAGATGACTTCCGCGGCTCAATCAGGTTATAGGTTTTTAAAAATATTAGGCCAACCCTTAGGTTCTTTTTTACTCAAAATAATTTTATTTCTCTTCGGTAACCGGAATCGTTCTGTTAATGTAAGCCCGACCTATTCTGGTGGTTCCGATATTCCGTTGATAGAAAATTCCGAACCAACCTGGTTTGCTCAACTATTGCAATGGATTATTACCTGGGGCTTTATAGTCTTTTTAGGAATAATTGTAATAATAGCAATTGGCTGGCTATTATGGTTTTTATATAAGTGGTTTTCAACGAAAACAGATTTGGATACCAGGAAGAAAGGCTTTTTTGAAGAAATGTTTTTCTCGTTCATAAACTTATTTAATCTTGGTAAAAAATATATTTACAAAATCATTTGTGCTTTAAAAAAACGTCATATTAACCAGGGAACTACTTATTTCTTTTTTAAAAAACTTTGTAATTGGGGCAAAATAAGTGGTATTCCAAGAAAGATATCAAAAACACCTCAGGAATATGGAAAATATTTAATTTATTTTTTCCCTGATAAACAATCAGAAATTCAGCTTATTATTGATGGTTTCAACAGAGAAACATATGGCAACAAACCAACCCAAAAAGACCAATTAGTTAAAATAAAGAGTGCCTGGCAAAATCTTTCCAGTCCATTAAAATGGCCTTTACGCCTGTGGATCAGAGTTTTTGTATCTAAGAAACAAAATATAGTAACCTAATATTTTCATATTTCATATTAATATTATTTATCATTAGTTAGAAGGTATACCCAGTCCGATAAATTACGAATTCCTTATGACCTAAAATCTCAGACTTTGTCATTTTTCCATTGCATATCTTAATTATCTAGTTGAATATTTTTTGACCTATTTGTTCACCTTCTCTAATAGTCTTTACTGTACCACCTTAAATGTAAATATAAATCCTATTGCCTTATAAAAAAATTAATAATTTGCAATTTCAGGAAGCAGCTACTTGGTTACTTAATATCCCAATCCCCTCTATTTCAACCTCAATAATATCACCTGGTTTTAGATATATTGGGGGTTTACGGGCAAAACCAACACCTTCGGGAGTACCAGTCAGAATGATTGTACCGGGATAAAGGGTAAAATTCTTTGAACAATAGCGAACCAACTCCCTGGTACTAAAAATCAAGTCTGAGGTATTGGAATCCTGCATGACTTTTCCATTTAATCTGGAAACTATTTTACAATTATCGGGATCAGGAAGTTCAGTCTCAATCCAGGGACCTAAAGGACAGAAGGTATCAAAAGATTTACCCCTAGCCCATTGTTTATCAATACGGAGCTGACAATCCCTAGCAGAAACATCATTGGAACAGGTATATCCTAGAATATAATCTGACACTTCATCTATTTCTATATTTTTAGCCTTTTTACCGATTACAACAGCTAATTCAGCCTCATAGTCTACTTCGTCTGGAGCTGCCTGAGGAATGATTATCTTATCTTCCGGACCAATCACACTAGAAGTAGTCTTTAAGAATATCAACGGCCTGTCAGGATAAGATTGACCACTTTCATCTGCATGTTTTTTATAGTTCAGTCCAATAGCGATTACATCAGGTGGAATAATCGGTGCAAGCAATTTTACATCATTTCTATTTATAATACT
>CAZAJW010000071.1:0-1705 GCA_964485485.1 uncultured Atribacterota bacterium
TTTCCTCCCCCTTGAAGGGAATATAGACTTTTATTATTTGTACGATCTTGAGGCAAGTATTACCTTTTCCCATTTCCTCCACATTGATCGAAGGATTGACCCCTCTTTTGTTTCTTCCCCCTTGAGGATAGGATTAACCCACTCATTTCCTCCCCCTTGAGGGGGGAGGACTAAGGTGGGGGTGAATCTTTTTCTGTCATTGCGGAGCTTTAGCGACCGCGGCAATCTCATCCATTTATACACACAATATTTTACTGAAAACTGAAAACAGACAACTGAAAACTGTTTTTATATCTTGCACCTAGCACATCGAATCTTGTATTCATTGAATATTGTCTTGATTCTTGATTGGTGATTAGTGATTGCTTTTAAAACATTGGTAAAACAGCAGACTGCATCTGTTTCTTATCTTTAACTTTTCAATTAATTTTGTTTTAGCATTTGACTCGATACCTGATGCTTGTTTTTAAGTAGTAAACCGTAAAATAAGTAAATATTATCTTGCTTAAAATTGATACCAACATAAACAATTTTGATTTCCTAACCCCTCTATAATATAATATTAAACAGTTCACATATTGAATATAAATTATAGATTATTTGGTATACGGCTTTTTACATTATGGAAAATGGAGACCAATATATGAAAAAAATAAAATCCGTTAATTTAGATAAAATTATTAATATTCTAAAAAAACATAAGGAAGAGCTAAAAAAAAGATATAATATCAAGGAAATTGGCGTATTTGGTTCTTATGTAAGAGGAGAAGATAAGGTAAAAAGTGACTTGGATATACTTATAGAATTCGAAGAGGATGCGGATGTTGATCTTTTAAAATTCGTGAATATGGAAAATTACTTGAGTGAAATTATTGGTATTAAAGTCGATTTAGTAGAAAAATCTGGATTAAAAACCAGGATAGGAAAGCATATATTAAAAGAGGTAATCTCAATATGAACCCGTTAGACCTTATTGGTTTTTACACTTATGTTCTTAGAAGTGAAAAGAGAGGACTCTTTATACAGGAGCTACGAGCAATTTGAAGAAAAGATTAAAAGAACACAATGGTGGATTAGTTTTTTCAACAAAACCTAAAATTCCATTGAAGTCAATTTATTTAACCATAAAAAACAACCTTGAATTACCCCCTTTTAGGGGTTCTTAAAGTCACCAGCTATGCGGCTGCGATATTTACTTTGAAGCTTTTTTAGATAAAAGCGATGCTTATAGTAGAGAAAAATATCTAAAGAGTGGGATGGGCAAGAAATATTCTAAAAACCGTCTTAAAGGAGGCCTAACGGGGTGAAAAGAGAAATAGGAGATTATATAGACGATATGACTACTGCTATGGATAAAGCTATGAATTTTATCGAGAATATGTCATACAAAGATTTTATGCATGATGATAGAACTATTTTTGCTGTTGTTAGGGCTCTTGAAATAATTGGTGAGGCTGCGAAGAATATTCCCAATAATGTCCGAGATGTTTATCCGGAAATACCCTGGAGGGATATGTCTGGAATGAGAGATAAAGTAATTCACGAGTATTTTGGAGTAAATTTAAAAATAGTATGGAAAACTGTTAAAGACAGTATTCCAAAGTTAAGACCAATGTTCAGTAAAATATTGAAGGATTTAGAAGACTAAATATTAAACCGAAAAAAATTTTTTTTATTTCTATTGCTCAATCTCATCCATTTATAC
>CAZAJW010000072.1:0-2296 GCA_964485485.1 uncultured Atribacterota bacterium
GAAATTGCCAACAAAAACTATATTAATAAATCAAAAGCATTTTTTGAAGCTGGTAATTATCTTAAAAATAATAAAAAATATTATGTACTATCAATTGAAAAATACAAAGGGGTCAGGTCTTCACATTTGACATTCAAACTGCAATCCCCCAAAATAATATTATGGCCAGACCACTAAGAATCAATTTCGAAAACGCTGTCTATCACATTATCACCAGAGGTAACAGAAAAGAGAAGATCTTTTATTCTGATGAGGATAAAAGACTCTTCCAGGTGAAGATGGACAAAACATTTCAAAAATATTCACTTGTCTGTTATGCCTACTGTCTGATGGATAATCACTATCATCTCTTTTTAAAAACACCCAAGGCTAACTTAAGCAAGGCAATGCATTATCTTAATGCCAGTTATGCCAATTACTTTTCTGCCAAATACCGTCTTTCTGGGTCCTTATTCCAGGGCCGCTACAAATCTATTTTAGTTGACCAGGACGAATATTCCCTTGTCTTATCGACCTACATCCACCTGAATCCCTACCGGGCAGGGAAAAAAGACTGGTTTAACTATACCGCCAGTAGCCTGCCGGATTACCTGGGAAAAAGAAGACCGCTCATAGAGAATCTGGATATCCATTTTATCCTGCAGCAATTTCATCCTCAACTAACCCATGCCCGCAGATTATACCTTAAATATCTTCAAGAGAATCTAAAGCTGAAATATCCGAAAGAAGAAATCAAATATAGCATTGCCTTAGGTTCTGAAACCTTTCTCAAGAAAATAGAACAACACATCTCTTCTTATGGAAGAAACAGAGAAATCCAGGCAACTAATTTAGTCTCTCAGTCTAGTCCTGAAAAGATAATTGACCACATCAGCCAAACCTTTCAGATCTCTCAAGAAGAAGTCTTTTGCAAAAAAAGAGGAAATATGTATAGACTGTTAGCCATTTATCTGATTAAAAACAATACTCCTTTATCCTTAAAAGAGATAGGCGAAATATTCTCCATGGATTACACAGCAGTATCCCAGGCAGCCAGAAGATTTGAAGAGAGAATATCTAAAGATAAGAAGTTAAAAAAGAAAGTGGAAGCTATTTTAAGAAAACTAAAGACAGAAATGTCAAATGTGAAGACCTGACCCCATAAGTAAAAGAGAAGAGGCAATACACCCGCCGGATCATCAAAGCCATGCCCGGCGGGAGAATTGCCGGAAGAAATAGCATTACTTTTTTCAAAACAGGAAACTGCCCCTGACTTGAAAAAAGAAATGCTTTAATAAAGACAAATACATCAAGAGCATAACTTCAGAAAAATCCTCCAAAGGGAAGCCACCTTCTGGAGTATTTTGCCTGAAGATATGCAATCAGAGGATGTCCATAATTTATGGCAAGAGGAAAATTCATCCCCCTTGCCATAAATTATGAAAACGATAAGAAAGAGGGTAGGCTATAAATATTTTTTAACTATTCTGTCATCAATTTAATATCTTTCACGTATTTCCGGGATTTATTATAAAGAGTGTCTAGGTCCATTCCCCATGGATGTGCCTGTATGCCTCGAATTTGAATACCAAGAAATTGTCCATCAGGATGGTACCTGCTTACAAAGCTTACCAGCATCTTATTGTCTTTTTTCCAAGTGCATACACGGTTCTCTGGTGTATCTTGTTGTATTCTACCATTTTGATATATTTGTTCCAACGAGGAAAGAACTAATCTAAATACCGAATACTCTGTTGAATAGCGGTCAATATCAACAGGCCGACCTAAGCTGATCACACATTCAGAAGCTATATCATTAATAAAATTAAAAGATATCGTAGAGATTGCTTGGTAATCATGGAGTTTAAAAGTACATACAAAATAAACAGAACTGGTAATCTGTTTTTCAAGTGCCCAGTATTCTGGGGAATAATTTTGTCCAATTTTCATTTCTTCTCTGAAGGCACGAAGGTCTTCAGAATTTAGTATGTTTGCATCAAAATCTTTACATTTATCTAAAACATAATCAGGTGATTTTTCGATTAATTCACAAGCCAAAGGTATGTTAAAATAAATTTTTCCTTCTTTATTTATAGATTTAATCATTTATTTTCACCTCTCCATTGTATTTTTTAGAAAAAGACAATAAAACAATACTAATATTTCTTAATATATTTAATATATTTATATCCCTATATTTATCATAAACTAATATTTTTGTTTCTACAAACAAGACTATGTTTTTTTCCCGCATATCTGCTCCCAGGAGTGCACGCTCTTTGTTCTGACCTTGCAATGATATTTCCTGCCGGTATAA
>CAZAJW010000073.1:0-8100 GCA_964485485.1 uncultured Atribacterota bacterium
AAAGCAGGTGGCTTTAAGAACCCCTAAAAGGGGGTAATTCTCTGTTTACTTTTAGTTAATTTTTTCTACTATTTTAACTGAATATTTACAAGTAATATAACTCTTTTATATTTCAGATGAAAAATTATCATATGGATTATCTTGCTATTTTTATGGTAAAACCATTTTATTTAAGGATTACCACCTTCTAAGAAGGTAGTTTTTCATGGTTAAATAAATAAAACCAATGACTCAATCGCATCGCTTACACGCTTTAACACTTTTGAGACAAAGGTTTTAATAAATATTTTACTTTCTTTAAATATTATATTTTTAGTTTTAGCAAAAATCAGGATGCCCGATTTTTTTGTTTCTTTAATGCAGTTCCGCCCAGATAGGCTTCCTGAACTTTTTTATCATCCTTTAACTTTGAAGATGAACCGCTGATGGTTACATTTCCGGTTTCTAATACATATGCCCTGTTTGATATTGCCAAGGCTTTTCTGGCATTTTGCTCCACAAGTAAGATAGCAATACCTTGTTCATTAATTTCTTTAATTATTTTAAAAATTTGTTTCACCAGTAAGGGAGCAAGTCCTAAAGATGGTTCATCCAAAAGCAACAATTCCGGATCACTCATCAATCCTCTACCGATAGCCAACATCTGCTGTTCACCACCGGACAGTGTACCGGCCAATTGATCTTTTCTTTTTTTTAAAATTGGGAACAAATTATAAGCTCGTTCTTTTCTTTCTGCCACAAGTTTCTGATTACCTCGACGATTGAAAGCACCTAAATTCAAATTTTCTTCTACAGATAAGGTTGAAAAAACATGCCTTCCTTCAGGTACATGGGAAATGCCATCAATAACAATCTTGTATGCTTCTCTTCTCTTTAAAGTCTTATCTCTAAATATCATTTCACCTTTATGAGCAGGTACCAAACCGGAAATAGCCCTGAGCAGGGTACTTTTACCTGCACCATTTGCACCCAATACGCTTACGATTTCACCTTTTGCAACATCCAGAGAAATTCCTTTTAATGCCTGTATTGATCCATAATAAATATGGAGGTTACTAATTTTTAATAAAGTCTCCATAAGAACTAATCTTCCTCCTCTTCTTCTTTCCCTAGATATGCTTCAATAACAACGGGATTACTATAAACATCTTCAGGTTTTCCTTCGGCAATCTTTTTCCCTTCATCCATAACCGTTACCCAATCGGAAATTCCCATAACCACATTCATGTCATGTTCGATAAGTAAAATAGTCAGGTCTTCGTTTATTAGCTCATTAAGAAAATTAACCAAATCTTCAGATTCCTTGTCATTTAAACCACTACTTGGTTCATCAAGTATCAACAAGTCTGGATTACTTGCTAAAGCCCTGGCAATCTCTAACATTCTTTGATTACCATAGGCAATATTTTTTGCTAATTCATGTTTATGTTCACTTAATCCCACCTGTTTAAGTCTTCTTTCCGCAATTTCTTGAATCTTTTGCTCCTCTTGTGTCTGAGAGGGTAATCGAAAAATGGAAGGCCAGATACCCGATTTAGTCCGGGCATGCTGTCCAGACATCACATTTTCCAGACAGGTCATGTCTTTAAATAGGCGAATATTTTGAAAGGTTCGTGCTATCCCCTTAGCAAGTATCTGATGTGGTTTCAGCCCAAATAACTTTTCTCCTTTAAAAAAATAATCTCCGTCATCAGGCTGGTAAATTCCGGTAATAACATTAAAAACAGTAGTTTTCCCGGCACCATTCGGTCCTATAATACTGCTTATTTTACCCTTAGTAACCCTTAAATCAATTTGGTTAACAGCAACAAGCCCACCAAAACGCTTGGTTAATTTATTTGTCTCTAATACAATTTCACTATCAATATTACTTACAGTCTTATTCCCATTTTCTTCAATTTGATTTTTCATTATATCTCGCTCTTTCCTGCTTTTACTAACATTGATTCAGTTTGTAATTTGCCTCTCTTTCTTGGCCATACTCCACCGGGTCGAAACATCATCATCAATACCATTGCCACACCAAAGATTAACATACGGTACTGGGCAAATGGTCTGAATATTTCCGGAAACAAACTAATTGCCGCTGCTCCAATGAAAATTCCGGGAATTGAACCCATTCCTCCTATTAAAACAATAGAAAATAACATACATGATTCTATAAAAAGAAAACTTTCAGGGGAAACCACCATCAACTTGCTAGCATAAATACTTCCCGCTACACCAGCCAAAGCTGCCCCCAACACAAAAGCCAACAACTTATAGTATCTTACATCAATTCCGGTAGCCTCTGCAGCAATAACATCTTCACGGATACAGTTCCATGCCCTTCCAATCCTGGAGCTTTGCAAGTGAATCAGGGCTACAACAGTCAGGCCAACTATAATCCATATGAAGTAATAATATTTAAGGCAACTGTCAATTACAAACAGGTTTCCAATTGAAGGAAAACAAATACCAAAAATGCCATTAGGCCCTCCGGTTATTCCGAAAGGATTATTAATTAATGTCAACCGTATAATCTCCCCCATACCTATGGTAACAATGCATAGGTAATCACCCCGTAAATGAATAATTGGCGAACATACCAGATAGGCAAAAATAGCGGCAGCAATTCCGCTAATAGGCAATAGTATCAATACCGGTACACCAAAGCTGGTATTCAAGATAGCAGTTGTATAGGCACCAATTGCGGCAAATCCCATATGCCCCAGATCAAATAATCCTACTTCGCCTAAGACAATATTCAGGCTCAACCCTAGTAATGTATAAATACCAAAGAAAAAGGCAACATCAATGATATAATTACTTTTAACAATAAGGGGAAAAAACAGAAATATTAGGGTTACTACAATAATAAACCAATTGTTTTTCCAGTTAAAACCATAATTTTTACTAATAATATTTTTTGCTATCATTTTTATATTACCTTCAAACTTTCTCTGCTACTTTTTCACCAAGAATTCCAGTTGGCCTGAATATCAAAACAAGTATTAAAATTAAAAAAACGAAAACATCCTTATAGGCTGTAGAAATATAAACAGACCCCAGCATCTCCAATATTCCTAGCAGAAGACCACCTAGCATGGCTCCGGGAATATTTCCTATACCCCCCAAAATAGTAGCAGTAAATGCTTTCAAACCATAATTCCAACCCATGATAAAAGTTATCTTTCGGTAATACATCCCAACCATCACACCTGCAGTTCCCCCTAATGCAGGGCCAAGTGCAAAGATAAAAAAGATAATTAAATTAATATTTATCCCCATCAGAGCAGCTGTCTCTCTATCTAATGCCGAAGCTCTTATAGCAGCACCAAAAGTAGTTTTTTGGATTACGTAATAAAGCAAACCCATGAATAAAAAAGATAAAATAAGTATAATAATCTGTAGTACCGTAATTCGTAAACCGGCTATATTTAACATATAGTTCGGGATTACATTAGAAGTATACGCTTGGGGACGCGCACCCCAGATAACCATAATCGTATTTTGTATAATAATCGAAACACCTAAAGCAGAAACAACCGCCGGAAGGCGGCCTGCCGGATAAATCGGACGATAAGCTAATCGCTCGACAATAAGCCCCATTGCTCCTATGAAGATTGCGGCTACTAACATAGCCGCAATCATTCCACCCCATACACCAAAGGTAGAGGTCACATAGGCTGTTCCCATTACCAACAAGGTATACCCAATAAAAGAACCAAGAGTAAATAGGTCACCATGAGCAAAATTAATTAATTTCATAACACCATACACCATGGAATATCCCAATGCAATTAAGGCATAAAAAGACCCTATAGTCAGTCCATTTAAAAGCTGTTCAATAATTAATTTCATTAACCTCTACCTCGACAATCAGTGTTTTTCTTGTTTATCTTTCCACTATGGAATAACTTCCATCATCATTTACCACATACAAATTTATTCCTGTTCCTACACGGTCTCCTTTTTCGTCAAAACCAATTGGCCCTGTAATGCTAGGAAATTCTTTCATTTCATTTTTCAGGTAATCAACTAGAACATCTGAATCTGTTGAACCGGTTTTATCGATAGCCTCTGCCAGTACCATCAAGGCATCTCCGGCATAGACAGACCATGGGCTGGAAGGTAATTCACCATAAGCATCTTTGTAATTTTCTTTGAATTCTACAGCTTCAGGATTGGTAAAATATTCAATTAAAGCTTCTTGGGTTTGATAGCAACCTGCTGCATATTCTAATCCGGCTATTTTGATAAAATCTTCATTAATTGCCGCGTCTCCTCCGACAAAAGGCACATCAATACCAATTTCTCTAGCCTGTCTGATAATTAATCCGGCTTCAGGGAACATTGCGGTATAATAGAAGATATCCGGATTCGTTTCTCTTAATTTTGTCAGAGGTACGGTATAATCAGACTCACCAGGAGTAATACCATCAAAATATACTAACTCTACTTCTCCACTGTCAATTTTAGCTTGTAAGGCCTTCTTTGTTTCTTCGGCCAACCCCAATGAAAAAGTATTGTTGTCATGCATAATGGCTATCCTTTTAGCATCAAAATATGGGACCACCTCATCAGCAAAAAACATACCCTGGGTGTCAGTACGACCACAGGTGCGGAAAAAGTATTTTAATCCTCTTTCGGATAAATCAGTATTGGTTGCTCCATAAGCTATGTTAATCATTTCCGCCTTTTCATAAATATCCGAGGTAGCCTGAACAAGGGGAGAACCATAAGTAGAAATCACTGCAACAATTTCATCCATTGAAATAAACTTTGTAGCAGCCAGGGCACCGGCCCTAGGTTGAAAGGCATCATCGGCCACTTCAATTTCAATCATTCGGCCATCAATAACGCCACCTTTTTCATTAACCATCCGAGCTGCTGTTTCTACACATTGTTTTGCCATTTCCCCTTCAATTGCATAATCTCCAGTGATTGGAGCCTGTAAGCCAATTACAACTGGAGGTTTGTCCTGTGCTAGGACCCCTAGACAACTAAGACTAAAAACAAGTGCCAAGATTAAAATACCCAAAGATAATTTAATTTTATACATTTCTTCCTCCTTATATTTTCGAAACAATTTTGAGACACTTCACAATAACATTATTTTGATACAATTATCAAAAAGATAAAAATACCCTAATCTTCACCTCCCTTTTAATTAAAATTTTTATTATTATAGGAAATAATTTATCATTATAAAATTTGCTTTTTGAGACTTAAATAGAAAAAAACATTTGTTATAAGTTGAAATGCTTGACTTTTTTTTCTAGGACTTATCCCAATATTTCCAAATTCAGCATGAGGCGATATTAATACAACCTTATTATTTCTTACACTAGCTTCCAATATGGCAACTTTATCATTTAGATATTTATCAAATCTATCTCTTGTTATTATATTGTACCATTCTTTTATGGATTTTATTGCTAAAAAATTATCAAGCAAATCCCATTTGGGATATTCATTTAGTGAACCTGAAGCAATAAAATCACTATATTTAGCAATTATTTTTACTTTATCGCTTAATATTTTCATTGCCGGACCTTCCCAGTAAATCATATCAAGAGTATTAATCTCCCCTGCAACGAGCCCTGAAGTAATAGGGGTATCACTGTCCAATATCTTCACTCTTACAAAGCCAGTACCAGTTCTCCAATAGTCTAATTCGCAATCATCTGTAGCATCGACTAAATCCAACCAGTATTTATTTTTATCTGATAGTGGTTTCAAAGCCAGATATGCACCGGCACACAATCCAAAATAATGCCCTTTGTTATGTACATAATTTTTAATATTCGTATATCCTCTATCACCTAACCCCAAATAATATGATTCTCCTGCATCAGGTCCCCCTGGTACCAGCAGTACCTCAAATTCATCCAATAGACCCTTTCTTATATCATTATCAGATAATAACCTGTATTTAAAAGAAGATAAATTCAGTACTTCAACTATAGGGTCAATACAAAATTCTGCTGTACCTTTTCCGTTATACAAAGCAATATTTATAGGCTTAAGATTCTCACCTCTCTGTGATTCAGTAATATCATAATAAATATTGTTTTCTTTTATTTGATCTATTGTAGCAGAATTACCTTCAATTAAAAATGCTCCTGGCTGAAAAAAATGTCCTTCCGGATAATTTTCTGTAATTAAATTACTTTCCCTCGTTAGCCATCTTATTTCAGTATTACTATCTAATATTTTATTTATAGTTTTTATAGTAAGCATCGGGTCATCTTGTATATTTTTAACACCCAAGCGATCCATAGGTATTATTACCTGTTTCTTATCAGTCAAAATATTTTTCCCTTTCTGATACCATTATTAATTATCTTAGATAACTCTGATTCTTTAAGCTTATTCTACTATTTTTAGCAATTAAATTATAATAATTAAGCTGTTTAAACTACCGATGGCTCTAAAATCAGCTCGCCTCTCTTGAAGCGTCCTATATCCAGCTTTTCAATGGGTAATTCTATTTCTTGATTCAAGATACATTGTGCCAGCATTTTCCCGGACACAGGAGCAAGCATATAACCATGACCACTAAAACCAACCGACATATAATAACCATTTAATTGAGGATGTTCTCCTAAAATAGGCTGAGAATCAGGACTCATTATGTAAGAACCGGCCCATTGCCGAACCATATGAACGTTTTTTAATGCAGGGACTAGTTGTATCATTTTTTTTGCCATTACTTTGCTGAATTGCCAGGTTGCCTTTAGATTATGGCCTATTATTTCATTTTCAGGATCCCCATAACCACCGACAATAGTTCCATTAGGAAGTTGTTGAAAATAAAAATTTCTTGAAAAAGACATTAGCATAGGGTCCCATAATGGTTCTACCGGTTCAGTAACCAATATTTGATGTCTTTGAGAATATACAGGTATTTCAACTCCGGCAATTTCTCCAACTTCTTTAGCATATTCTCCGGCTGCATTAACTACTGTATTTGTTGATATGCGGCCTTGGTTAGTTAAAACAGCTGTAACTTGATTATGCTCTGATTCAATCTTTTGTGCTTCAGTGAATCGATACAATTTTACACCAAGCCTCCGAGCAGCTTCAGCATAAGCAAAAGTAGTCAAAAGTGGATTAGCATTACCGTCTGTGGGGCAATAAGTTGCTGCCAAAACATCTTTTATATTTATCAGAGGAACTATTTCTTTTGCCTCTTCCGGGGTAATTAATTTTGATGCAATTCCCAAACTTTGCTGTAACTTGACATTTTTTTTAAATTGTGCCAGTTCTTTTTCTGTATAAGCTAAAATAAGGTACCCTTTTTGATTCAACTCAATATCATAATCCAATTCTTCGCTTAACTGTTCTAATATCCTGACACTTTCTCTGGCCAGAATACAATTCATCTCGGTACCAAATTGCTGACGAACACCTGCAGCACATCTCCCGGATGAACCACTGGCACAGGTATTTCTCTCCAATATTACAATATTCTTCTGGCCTCTTTTTGCCAAGTTATAGGCAATACTATTCCCCTGCACTCCGCCACCGATAATAACAATATCCGCACTCTTAATCATCCTTTTCACCTGCCAGTGTTCCCAATGGAATAGGCTTAGCGGGGGGACGGAAAGTAGAAATAGGTATATCTTCTACTTTTTTATTCAGGTATCTGGCAATAGCACGCAACAGGATTCTCTGGCAGGTCTTCCCTTGACAGGGCCCCATCCCGGCTCTGGTAATACGCTTGATTTCATCCAAAGTGGTATAACCTTTATCCAGCTGCTTTCTTATTTCTCCCCAGGTAACATCTTCACATCGACAAATAATAGTATTGTCATCCATTTTCAATCTCCTCCACACTGATATTCCGAATGACCATTGCTAAATCTTTCGGAACAAGAATACTGACTACATTTGTTTTATTTTTATTTTTTAATACTTTAATTACTTTTACATCAGCTACTTTCCGGCCTGCTCTGTCCAGCCCGGAAACAGTCTGACCTTTTTGGGGAATAGGTAATAATTCATAAGGTAATTTGATCAGCGCCTCAGTATTTGAATAATTAACATCAACTACAAAGATGGCCAAACCCGGACAGGAAGCAATGCATAAACCGCAGCCAGTACATTTGG
>CAZAJW010000074.1:0-2469 GCA_964485485.1 uncultured Atribacterota bacterium
CTTTTGAAATAGAAAAACTTTCATTAATATACCCATCAGGGCAATTCCCCAAACCAATCCAAAAAGAGTCCATCCCCAGGAACCATGTAAAGAGATAAGCGTAATTGGAGTATAAGAGCCTGCTATTAAAAGGTATATAGCGGAGTGGTCAAATACCTGGAAAATTTTTTTTATTCTGGTATTGGGTAATCCATGGTAAATAGTGGACATCAGGTATAAAATTACCAGGGTTGAACCGTAAATACTAAAACTAATTATATGCCAGATATTTCCTTCTGTAATTGCCATAAAAAGTAGAACGACAAAACCAATCATACTCAATATGGTTCCTATACCGTGGGTAACGGTATTTGCTTTTTCCTGATAAGCCATATTCATTGATGCGATTGAAGCATTCTCTAAAGCAGTTTCTATCATATTGTCAATAAAATGTTTTATTTGTACCACAAGCAATCCTATCAAAATTTATGTTTTTTTAAGAGGCAAACGAAGAAGTAATTTGTCCATTATAATTGAAACAACAAATATTATATCACAATATCATGATCACAGTAAAGAATTAACCGTCAATAGGATAGCCTATATAAGTATAATTAGAGTATCTTATGATATTGACGGTTATCAGGCTAAATTTTTACGGTTTTGATAACGTAAGTGATGATCCAGGATCTTCTTTCTTAATCGAATACTCTCGGGGGTTATTTCCACCAATTCATCATCTTGAATAAACTCCAAGGCTTGTTCCAGGGAAAAATCCTGAGGTTTTTCTAAACGCAAAGCCTCATCAGAACCGCTTGCCCTCATATTGGTAACATGCTTTTTCTTATTGACATTAACTTCCAGATCATTATCCCTTTTATTTTCTCCCACAATCATTCCCTGATATACTTTGGTTGCCGGTCCAATGAATAAATTTCCTCTACCCTGGGCATTGTAAAGACCATAAGTACTGGTAATTCCATCTTCAAAGGCAATCAATACTCCCCTGGAGCGTGAAGGAATATATCCCTTGTAAGGTTGATAGTCAAGGAAAAGATGATGCATGATTCCTCTGCCTTTTGTTAAAGTAAGTAATTCACTGCGGAAGCCAATTAACCCTCTAGCGGGGATTTGAAACTCAAGCCGAAGTTGATCAGAAGAAAAATCCTGCATATTTATTAAATCTGCTTTTCTAATGCCGCACATACGCATTACGGTACTCAAATATTCTTTTGGTATATCACAACTCATGAGCTCTATTGGTTCATATTTTTTATCATCAATATATCGGAAGATAACTTTTGGTTTGGACACCTGAAATTCATATCCTTCCCTGCGCATCTTTTCAATAAGTATAGAGAGATGTAATTCTCCTCTTCCGGAAACTCGGAAAGTATCCATTGATTCTGTTTCCTCTACCCGCAGGCTGACATTAGTGTCAATTTCTTTAAAAAGTCGTTCTCTCAGATGGCGTGAGGTAACAAATTTACCTTGCTGGCCGGCAAAAGGACTGTCATTAACCTTAAAATCAATAGTAAGAGTAGGTTCATCAATGCTAATTTTTGTAAGAGCTTCCGGGTTTTCCTGGTCAGCAATTGTTTCACCAATATTTGCTTCATCAATACCAGCCAATGCTATAATTTCCCCTGAATAAGCCTGCTTAGTCTCAATTCTTTCTAAGCCTTCAAAAACATAAAGTTTGACTACTTTCCCCTTGATGTGTCTTTTATCCCGCTTTATTAGTGTTACACTTTCTCCCAACTCAATTTTTCCACGAATAATTAAACCCACAGCTATCTTTCCTACATAATCATCATAGTCCAGGTTGGTTATTAGCATCTGTAAATCACTTTTATTGTCCACAACAGGAGAAGGAACATATTTTACAATAGACGAAAAGAGCACTTCAAGATTTTTATCTAAAGAATCTGGCGAAACCCCGGCTAAACCTATTTGGGCTGAGGTGTAGATTACCGGAAAATCAATTTGTTCATCATTGGCACCCAATTCAATGAACAAATCATAAATTTCATTTAGGACTTCTTTGGGACGTGCATTTGCGCGGTCTACTTTGTTAATCACCACAATAGGAATTAAGTTTAATTCCATGGATTTACGTAATACAAATCGGGTTTGTGGCATTGGCCCTTCAAAGGCGTCAACAATTAAAAGAACTCCGTTTACCATTCTAAGGATTCTTTCGACCTCACCTCCAAAATCTGCATGACCCGGAGTATCAACAATATTAATTTTAGTGTTATTCCAATAAACAGAGGCATTTTTTGACAAAATGGTAATGCCTCTTTCCTGTTCCATGTCATTGGAATCCATAATTCTTTCCTTAATTTTCTGGTTTTCCCGGAATGTTCCACTTTGTCTTAACATAGCGTCAACCAGAGTTGTCTTACCATGATCAACATGTGCAATCAAGGCAATATTCCTTAAATCATTATATTTCATTATTAATAACCTTTGTTAAACGAAATTTCT
>CAZAJW010000075.1:0-11168 GCA_964485485.1 uncultured Atribacterota bacterium
ACGATTTATAAAAAAGGCCCTGAGTAAAAAAGGCTTTTCAGTTGTTGAAATGATTTCAGATTGTCCTATTTCCTTTGGTAGGATGAATAAATTAAGGACACCTATTCAAATGATGGATTGGATAAAAAGTATATCCGTATCAAAAAAAGAATGGGACAAATTATCCGCTGAAGAAAAAAAAGATAAAATTCCCATGGGCGAATTCTTAGATATTTGTATACCTGAGTATACTGAGAAGTATCAAGAAGTTTGTGCCATTGCTCAACAAGGAGGGGGAAATGAATAAAGAAAGAAAAGAAATTTGTTTAAGTGGATCTGGTGGACAGGGTTTGATTTTAGCCGGTATAATTTTAGCAGAAGCTGCCGGCGTATATGACGGCTTTGAAGTAGCACAGACACAATCTTATGGTCCGGAAGCTAGAGGTGGGGCTAGTAGATCAGAAGTAATTATTAGTAAAGGAAAAATAGATTATCCAAAAGTAATTAAATCTGATATATTATTAGCCTTGACTCAGGAAGCTTGTGATAAATATATAGAAAATATGAATGATGACGGTATGTTATTAGCAGATTCAACTAATGTATTGCAAATGCCATCTTTTAGCGGGAAAATATATCAGCACCCTATTACAGATGATGCTATCAAGGTTATTGGTAATAAATTGGTAGCTAATATTATATCTTTGGGTATCATAGTTCAGCTAACTGATATTGTTACCAAAGAGGCGATCAAACAAGCAATTATAAACAGAATACCAGAAAGGGTTAAAGAATTAAACATAAAGGCTCTGGAGCATGGATTTGAAGTTGCTAAAAATCTGTAAAAATTAAAAAAATTATTTGAAAGGGAAAATTTATAATGAAAATATTAGTTGTAAATAGTGGTAGTTCATCTATAAAATATCGCCTTTTTGATATGACCGATGAATCGTTGTTAGCAAAAGGACTTGTGGAGAGAATTGGAATAAAAGGATCATTAATTACTCACTATCCAACCGGGAAAAATATAATGAAGAAAAAAACAGATATACCTGATCACCGAAAGGGCATTGAATTGGTAATTGACGCTTTGTTAAATAACGAACATGGAGTTATTGGTAATATTAAAGAGTTATCCGCTATTGGTCATCGGGTCGTTCATGGGGGAGAAAAATATTCAGATTCTGTATTAATAAATCAAGATGTTATGGACACACTGAATGAATATGCAGAGTTAGCACCATTACATAATCCACCAAACATGCTGGGAATTAAGGTATGCCAGGAATTATTACCAGATACTCCACAAGTAGGGGTTTTTGACACTGCTTTTCACCAGACAATTCCAGAACATGCTTATCTTTATGGTTTACCCTATCACTATTATGAAAAATATCGGGTGAGAAGATACGGTTTTCACGGTACATCCCATAAATATGTTGCCATAAAGGCTGCCGAAATCTTAAAGAAAGACCTTAAAGAACTAAAAATTATTACCTGTCATCTTGGAAATGGGTCTAGCTTAACTGCTGTAAAGAATGGTAAATCAATTGATACCAGTCTGGGTTTTGGAACAATATCGGGTGTTATTATGGGAACTCGTTCTGGTGATGTTGATCCAGCAGTTATTCCATTCCTAATGGGTAAAGAAGGAATTGGCTTTGAGGAAATGAATGATATTTTGTATAAGAAGAGTGGATTTATTGGATTATCTGAAGGAATATCAAGTGACAAACGTGATTTAGAAGAAAAAGCAAAACAAGGAGATAAAAAAGCCCAGAGAACACTTAATATTTTGCATTATGGATTAAGAAAATATATTGGAGCTTATACTGCAGCAATGAATGGCTTGGATGTATTAGTTTTTACCGCAGGCATAGGTGAAAATTCTCCAATATTAAGGAAAATTGTCTGTAATGAATTAAGTTTTTTCGGTATTAAAATTGATGATGAAAAAAATGATAATGCGAAAGGTATTCAGAGCATTATAAGTACTGAAGATTCAAGAGTCAAAGTTATTGTCATACCAACAAATGAAGAGCTAATGATTGCCCGTGATACTTTAGAAATATGCAGTAAATTAAAATAAACAACTAGGAGAGGCAATAAATGTATCCGATTATTAATAAAGAAATACTTTACCAGGATATTTATGCTATGTGGATAAAAGCTCCAGAAATAGCAAGATCAGTTCAACCTGGTCAGTTTATTATACTAATGACAAAAGAAGAAGGTGAAAGAATTCCACTAACTGTTGCAGATTATGATAGGGGAAAAGGATTAATATATATTGTATTTCAAGTAGTTGGGAAAACTACTGATGAATTATCATCTTTTAAGGAAGGAGATTATCTTTATTCATTTATTGGTCCTTTGGGTAAAAAATCTGAAATAGATAATTATGGAACTGTAGTATTGGTAGGAGGAGGAACTGGAATTGCCTGCATTCATCCAATTGCTCGTAATTTAAAAGAAGCTGGAAACAAGGTAATAACTATTATTGGAGCCAGAACAAAAAAGTTAATTATTATGGAAAAAGAACTAAAAAAGGTCTCTGATGAATTAATTGTTACCACTGACGATGGCAGTTATGGCAGGAAAGGATTTGTTACAGAGGCCTTAAAAGAAAAGCTTGATAATGATAAAACAATAAAAAAAGTGTGGACAATTGGACCCCCTATTATGATGAAAGTTACCACGGATTTAACAAAAGCCTATCCAGTAGATACAACTGTTAGTCTTAATACAATTATGGTTGATGGAACAGGAATGTGCGGGTCATGTAGAGTGTCTATTGGAGGAGAAACTAAATTTGTCTGTACTGATGGACCTGAATTTGATGGGCAATTAGTTAATTGGGATGAATTTATGAATCGAATCAATCGTTATAAAAATGAAGAAGGAGAATCATGGAAACACTATAAAGGTCAAAAAGGATGTAAAAGCAAAAGGGGACAGGGTTAATGGCTGAAATAATACCAATGAAAGACAGAATGAAATTAGAACAAGTTCCCATGAGAGAACAACTCCCTGGCGATAGGGTTCATAATTTTGATGAAGTTCCATTGGGATACACTAAAGCAGAGGCAATCAAGGAAGCTCAAAGATGTTTGCAATGCAAGAATCCGACTTGTATGAAAGGTTGCCCTGCGGAAATAAATATTCCCAAGTTTATAAAACATATTGTTGAGGAAGACTTTAAAAGTGCTTATTTAACAATATTGAAAACTGATGCTCTTCCAGCAGTAACTGGCAGGGTCTGTCCTCAGGAAGAGCAATGTCAAAAGGAATGTGTGTTAAACAAAAAAGGTAAACCTATTGCGATTGGAAGGTTAGAGCGTTTTGTAGCTGATTGGGCAAGAGAAAATGATATCCATGGAGAACAGGGAGATAATCAAAGAAACAAAAAATTTGCAGTAGCAGTGGTTGGCTCAGGACCGGCAGGACTAACCTGTGCTGCTGATCTGGCAAAGAGAGGCTATAGTGTAACCCTTTTTGAGGCCTTACATAAACCAGGTGGTGTATTAGTTTATGGTATTCCTGAATTTAGACTTCCCAAAAAAATAGTTCAATATGAAGTGAAAGAAATAGAAAACAATGGGGTTAAAGTAGTAACCGATTTTGTAGTTGGAGCTACTAATAGTGTGGAAGATTTAAAAAAAGAGTTTGATGCAATATTTTTGGCTAATGGTGCTGGAGCTCCTCGTTTTATGAACATCCCAGGGGAGAATATGAATGATGTTTATTCCGCAAACGAATTTTTGACCCGGTCTAATTTAATGAAGGCCTACCTTTTTCCTGAATATGATACACCAATAAGGATTGGCAAAAAGGCAGCTACTATTGGTGCTGGAAATGTCGCCATGGATTCTGCACGAACAGCATTACGGCTTGGTGCTGAGAAATCCTATATCATATATCGGCGCTCAAGGAAAGAAGTTCCCGCAAGAGCAGAAGAATTACATCATGCAGAAGAAGAAGGAGTTGTTTTTCATTTTTTAACACTACCAGTCCGGGTTTTAGGCAGTAAAGAAGGAAAAGTTACAGGTATGGAATGTATAAAAATGGAATTGGGAGAACCTGATAATTCTGGAAGAAGAAGGCCTATTCCAATTGAAGGTTCTAATTTTATAATAGAAATTGATATGGTAATAGATGCTATCGGAACTATGGCCAATCCGATTATTGCTAATAGTGCACAGGGAGTTGAAGTTAACAAATGGGGATATTTCAAAATAGATGATAAAACCATGATGACTACCTGTGAAGGGATTTTTGCTGGTGGAGATATCGTCAGAGGTGCAGCTACAGTAATATCTGCAGTTGGCGATGGTAAAGTTGCTGCCAGATCAATTGACTCTTATTTATTATCAGGCAGGAGTTTGAAAAATAATAATAAATAATATAATTAATTTTTGGAGGTTTTTAAATGTCTAAAGATAAAGAAATGAATCAATTCGAAATTGTCCAGGCACAATTTGATTCTAATGCCGAGAAGAGTGGATTAAGTAAGTCTATGCGTGAATTTCTAAGAGAAGCAGAAAGAGAAATTCAAGTACGTATACCAGTTGAAATGGATGATGGTACCACTAAGACCTTTAAAGGTTTTAGAGTTCAACATTCCACTGCAAGAGGTCCTTCAAAGGGTGGTTTGAGATTTGCAGAAGATGAAACTATTGATATGGTAAGAGCATTAGCAATGATGATGGCATGGAAATGTGCTGTTGTGAACATTCCTCTTGGAGGAGGAAAAGGCGGAGTAATTTGTAATCCTAGAGAATTGTCAGACAGAGAAACAGAAAAACTTTGCCGAGGCTGGGTAAGAAAAGTATATGAATTTGTTGGCCCTGAAATTGATGTTCCAGCGCCTGATGTAGCCACCAATCCCCAGGATATGTTATGGATTATGGACGAATATGATACTATCGCCAGAAGTAGAAAACCAGGTTTTGTTACAGGAAAATCAGTTGGTGTTGGAGGTTCATTAGGTAGAACAGAAGCTACCGGGTATGGAGTTATATACTGTGTCAGAGAAGCATTAAAAAGACTTAATATTGATATTAAAGGAGCAACTGCTTCTATTCAAGGTGCAGGAAATAATGCTCAATATTGTTGCGAAAAATTTGTTGAATATGGTGGAAAAGTAATTGCTATGTCATGCTGGGATGCTGATGCTAAAAAGGCTTATACGTATTCTTGTGAAGAAGGAATTAATCCAAAAGATTTATTTGCGCCAGGCACTTTAGATAAATTCGGAACAATTAATCCAGAAAAAGCAAAATCTTTCGGATGGAAACAGGAAGATGCTGATGCTTGGTTAAAGAAACCAGTAACAGTTTTAATTCCGGCCGCATTGGGCTCTGCTGTTCATAAAGAAAATGTAAATGACATTGATTTTAATCATGTTAAGATTTATGCTGAAGCGGCAAATACTCCAACTACTCCCGAAGCAGATAGGGTTATTAAAGAAAAGGGTATTTATGTTATTCCTGATTTTCTTTGTAATGCAGGAGGAGTAACTGTTTCTTACTTTGAACAGGTTCAGAATAATATGAATTATTATTGGACCAAAGAAGAAGTATTAGAAAAATTAGAAAAGATAATGACCGAAGCTTTTAATGATGTTGCTCAATTAGCTGAAAAAGAAAATCTATACCCCCGAGACGCGGCTTATATTATTGCAGTAAGGAGAGTAGCCCATGCTGTTGAAGGTAGAGGCTGGGTAAGAAAAAGTTAATAAATTAGGATCAAGATTGGATATTAGTATGAAGGTAATTGCCCTGGTAGGGGGAAGTGGAACAGGAAAAAGTCATAAAGCTTTATTAGTTGCTCACAAAGAGCATATACAATATATTATTGACGATGGTTTATTAATTAAAAAAGATAGAATACTGGCTGGACTATCAGCTAAAAGAGAGTCAAATAAGATTCAAGCAATTAGAAAGGCTATTTTTTTTGAGAAAGAACATGCGCAGGCAGTTCGCAATGTTATTAAAAAAGAAAAGCCTGAAAAAATAATGGTTCTGGGTACTTCAAAGGAAATGGTTGATAAAATTGTACAAACCCTGGAGTTGCCAGGAGTTAATAAAACATTTTACATTGAAGATATCTCTAGTGAAAAAGAAATTCAATTAGCAAGAAACAGCAGATCTAGAGAAGGTACCCATATTATTCCCCTACCAGGGATAGAAGTTCAAAGAAAATTCCCTATTAATTTAGTTGATTCCTTAGAAATTTTTTATAGAAAGAGATATGGGAAAAGAAAGATCGGAGAAAGAACTGTAGTTCGACCACCTTTTAGCTATTTTGGAAAATTATTTATTTCTGAAAATGCTATTTTAGATATAATCTTTTTCTGTATAAAGGATTTTAAGGAAGTAATCAGGCTTGGAAAAACTAAGATTGATATAACCGAAGAGGGTATTTTAGTTCAAATGAATCTTATTTTAAGTTATGGGAATAATATACCTGCTATTGTCAAAAATATTCAGGAGAAATTAAAAAAAGAATTAGATTATATCACTGGCATTAATATTATTAAGATTGATGTATTAGTAGAAGATCTTATCATGGAAACAAAAAAGTAAAATAAGAAGTAAAACGTAGCGTTATAATATTGCGGTTGTGATATTTATGAATTATTTTTAAACGAAACAGTAGAAGGAGGGATTTATAGGGTGGATTATAAAGAAATAAAAGAAGCTAAAAAACAGTGGTCTGATAAGACCCTGGCAAAAGTTTTAAATAAATTTCCAGAACGAAAAGAGAAATTCATGACCGGATCTAATAAGGAGGTAGAGCGATTATATGACCCCCTAGATCTGGAGAATATTAATTATCTGGAAGATATAGGTTACCCCGGAGATTATCCTTATACCAGGGGAGTTCAACCAACAATGTACCGCGGCAGATTGTGGACAATGAGACAATATGCTGGCTTTGGAGATGCTGAAGAATCAAATAAGAGATATAAATATTTACTGAAAAATGGCCAGACAGGTTTGAGTATTGCCTTTGATTTACCAACACAGATTGGTTATGATTCTGATCATTCTATGTCTCATGGTGAGGTAGGAAAAGTTGGAGTAGCGATTGATTCATTAAAAGATATGGAAATACTGTTTGACGGAATACCACTGGACAAAGTAAGTACTTCTATGACAATTAATGCACCTGCAGCTGTTTTGCTTGCCATGTATATAGCTGTAGCTGAAAAACAGGGTGTATCTGCTGATAAATTAAATGGAACAATCCAAAATGATATTCTGAAAGAATATATTGCCAGAGGTACCTATATTTTTCCTCCATTACCATCAATGAGACTAATTACTGATATCTTTGAATATTGTTCAAAGAATTTACCAAGATGGAATACTATCAGTATAAGTGGTTATCATATAAGAGAAGCCGGTTCTACCGCAATACAAGAGATTGCTTTTACTCTGGCTAATGGAATTGCTTATGTTGATGCGGCAGTAAAAAAAGGTTTAGATGTAGATAATTTTGCCCCAAGATTATCTTTTTTCTTTAATGCGCATAATGATTTATTCGAAGAAGTTGCAAAATTTAGGGCAGCAAGAAAGCTATGGGCTAATATTATGAAAGAAAGATTTGGCGCAAAAAACCCAAAATCACTTATGCTCCGTTTCCATACTCAAACAGCTGGCTGCACACTTACTGCGCAGCAACCAGATAACAATATTATCAGGGTTACCTTGCAAGCTTTGGCAGCAGTTCTTGGAGGGACTCAATCCTTACATACTAATTCAAGAGATGAAGCTCTGTCTTTACCATCACAAAAATCAGTTAGAATAGCCCTAAGAACACAGCAGGTTATTGCCCATGAAAGTGGTGTTACTGAAACCGTAGATCCACTGGCAGGCTCTTATTACATAGAGAAGATGACCAAAGAAATTGAAGATGCAGTGATGGAATATATTAATCAAATTGATAAGCTGGGAGGCGCACCAAAGGCTATAGAAAAAGGTTTTATTCAAAGAGAGATACAAAATAGTGCTTACCAATATCAGAAAGATGTAGAGGATAAAAAAAGAATAGTAGTAGGAGTTAATAAATTCCAATCCGAAGAAGAGACAATGAAAGATTTACTTAAAGTGAATCCAGAAATTGAAAAACAACAGGTTAAAAAATTAGAAGAAGTGAAAAGCATTCGTGCTGAAAAAGAAGTTAAAGAAAAACTGAACAGATTAAAAGAAGCTGCGAATTCTGATGAAAATGTAATGCCATTTATCCTAGACTGTGTTAAAAATTATGCTACATTAGGGGAAATTTGCGATAAACTTAGAGATATTTTTGGTGAATATAAAGATTCTATCAAGATTTAGTATCAAGGAAGGTGAATTATGAAGAAATCAAGGATTAGAGTTTTAGTAGCAAAGCCGGGTTTGGACGGACATGACCGGGGAGCAAAAGTAATTGCAAGGGCACTAAGAGACGCAGGTATGGAAGTTATTTATACTGGTTTAAGACAAACCCCCGAGCAAATAATTGAAACCGCAATCCAGGAAGATGTAGACGTTATTGGTCTAAGCATTTTATCCGGTGCCCACATGTATATATTTCCCAAAATAATCCAATTACTTGAAGAAAAAAATATGACAGATATCCTGATTATTGCCGGTGGAATAATACCTAATGAGGATATATCGGAACTAAAAAAAATTGGAATCAGAGAGATTTTTACTCCCGGCACAGATACTAAAAGAATAGTTGAATTTATAAAAACAAACATTGCAGTTGCATGATTTGAAATATAAGGAAGATTATATGGAACTAGTTGAAAGAATTCGACAGGGAGACACTAGAGCTGTAGCAAGATTGATAACCATGGTTGAAAATGATTTCCAGCATGCACAACCGGTATTAAAACAATTGCATCAATACTGTGGAAAAGCAATAGTTGTTGGTATAACGGGTCCACCTGGATCAGGTAAAAGCACAATTACTGATAAATTGACAAAACATCTTAGAAAGATGAATAAAAAAGTAGGTATTATTGCAATAGATCCAAGCAGTCCATTCTCAGGAGGAGCTATTTTGGGAGATAGGATAAGGATGCAAGATTTAACAACAGATAAAGATGTGTTTATACGAAGTGTCGGTGCTCGGGGTCATTTAGGAGGACTGTCTCGTTCAACACAAGCTGTTGTTAAAATATTGGATGCGATGGGTAAAGATTTCATTTTTATTGAAACAGTAGGTGTTGGTCAATCAGAAATTGATGTAATTAAGGTATCAGATGTTGTATTGTTAGTGGTTATGCCAGGAATGGGTGACGATATTCAAGTTATAAAAGCAGGGATTATGGAAATAGGAGATATATTTGTTGTTAATAAATCAGATCGGGATGGCAGTGATAAGTTAATTGCTGAGATTGAAATGATGCTACACCTGAGTGAGTATGAAGAAAAAAAATGGGAAGCTCCTATTATAAAAACAGTAGGTACAGAAAATATTGGTATTAACTATTTATGGAAAGAAGTGGATAAATTTATAAATTATTTGAAAGAGAGCGGAGAATTGTTGGAAAGAAGAAAAAATAGAACGAGAAAGGAAATATTTGACCTTTTTCAAGAAAGCTGGCGCGAAATGTTCTTTGAATATATTGGTGAGGAAAGAGTAGAGAAAGAGGTTAATAGAGTTTTACAGCAAAATGATAATCCCTACAATGCAGTAAAAAAACTTTCAGCAATTTTTAAAGAAAAATTATTTAAGGAGGGGAACTAAATTGTTTAAAAAAATTGATCATCTTGGGATAGCAGTAGCTAATCTTGAGAATTCACTCAATATTTTTAAAAATATTCTGGGCATGGAATGTACGGGAGAAGAAGTAGTAGAAGAACAAAATGTTAAAGTGGCATTTTTACCTGTCGGTGAAAGTGAACTTGAATTATTGGAATCAACTTCTCCTGATGGTAGTATTGCCAAATTTATTGAAAAAAAGGGGGAAGGAATTCATCATATTGCTTTTGAAGTTGACGATTTAGAAGCAAAGTTAGAAGAATTGGAGAAAGAAGGCGTTAGATTAATTGATAAAAAACCACGCTACGGGGCTGGAGGAGCAAGAATTGCCTTTTTGCATCCCAAAAGTACCAATGGTATTTTAATAGAACTTTGTGAACATAAAACTTAAAAATATAAAAAACTTAGTTAAAAAAGGATTTATATTAGTTAATTGATTAAGAAATATTCTAATTAAAGGCTTTTTGATGTAGGATAATAAAATTAAGCCAGGGAGTAAAGAGAGGTGGATGCTTAATGGAAAAATCAATCAATGATTTGATGAAACAGTTGCAGGAAAAGAAGGAAAAAGTATTGGCAGGTGGTGGGAAAAAAAGAATTCAGGCTCAACATGACAAAGGAAAATTAACTGCCAGAGAGAGAATAGATTTATTATTAGACAAGGATAGTTTTAATGAGCTAGATTTATTTGTTGAACATCGTTGCACTAATTTTGGTATGGAAGGGAAAGAAGTTCCAGGAGAAGGAGTTGTAACAGGTTATGGCACTATTGATGGCCGGTTAGTATATGTTTTCTCCCAGGATTTTACAGTGATTGGTGGTTCTTTAGGAGAAATGCATTCCAAAAAAATATGTAAGATAATGGATATGGCCATGAAAATGGGTGCCCCAATTATTGGAATCAATGATTCTGGTGGTGCCAGGATACAGGAGGGAGTTGATTCCCTAAGTGGATACGGCGAAATATTCTATAGAAACACGATTGCTTCAGGGGTAATACCACAAATATCGGTTGTTGTAGGGCCCACAGCAGGAGGAGCTGTATATTCCCCTGCTATAATGGATTTTGTCTTTATGGTAAAAAAGATTGGAATAATGCATATAACTGGCCCAAGTGTTATAAAAGCAGTTACCGGAGAGAATGTTACCTCGGAGAAATTGGGAGGAGCAATGACCCACAACCAAAAAAGTGGAGTAGCTCATTTTGCTGCTGAGAATGAACAAGAAGTTTTTCAGTCTGTGCGGAAAATGGTTGGATACCTTCCTTCTAATAATATGGAGATTTCTCCTATTTTAGAAAGTAACGATAATCCAAATCGTATGGAAGAGGCTTTGCTTAATATTGTTCCAACCGATCCTAATAAGCCATATGAAATGAAGGAAATAATAAGATATATTGTTGATAATGGTGATTTTTTTGAAGCCCA
>CAZAJW010000076.1:0-2025 GCA_964485485.1 uncultured Atribacterota bacterium
TATTAATTCCATAACTTAATCCAAAAGATAATTAAATATTTTTTTTAATTTTTTAGAACCTTCTAAAACAATATATCTTCTTACTTCTTTAATATCAGATCGAGTTAAGTTTTCTACATTTAGTCTCAATTCACTCACGGTTTCTTTATTCGGTAAAACATTTTTACGCAAATATAAAAAATCAAATAGAGCTTTAGCTTTGGTAGCTCTCATAATAGAAAAACCGCTCTCCTCAGATATTTTATAACCAAGAAAAAGAGAAGGTTTGATTGTATGATATATAAAATTACCAAGCTTGTTAATAAACATAGCAGTTTTATTCTGAGAGACAGAAGTTAAATTAACAGGAATTTCGGTTAAAATATTATTGCGATAAAGAATTGTATCCAAGCTTAGATAAGAAGGCAGATATAAAAAGTTGGCTAGAAAATCGGTAAATATTTCTATCTCACCACGGTTTCTCATTTTCTCAATATAAGCAGTGGTTGTGTAAACTCCCTTTTTTAAACGGAGTAACTTGCCATTTTTCTCATAGCGGTGAAGAACCATCCGGAGATAAGAATCATTCTCTTCAACACCCAAAAAATCATTGAAAGTGAAAACCGGTAGTTTCTCAGCTAATTCTATTATAGTTTTACTTCTACTTTTATTATTTCTCATAATTTACAATTATTGTAAATTATCAGAAATACTTTGTCAACCATTCGAATTGTCTTAACAAAAAGTATTTGAAATTTAATTTATTTATCTAGTACAACCCTCCCTGACAGATTTACAGAAAACCTAAGACCCTGGGTACTAATGTGAATTTTGGGTATATTGTATGGCGTAGAGCCTTTTCCACTACCAAGATCAGGAGTGAAGAATGCTAGTTCTAATTCAGGATATATAAATTTTGTGAGTCCGGTAATATAATTATGCAACAGAACAAAGTCCAATGTTGTAAGTATTTCCGATATATTGATTTCTTTTTTTGTCCTAGCTGGATTGGGGATTAAAAAATCTATATCTAATGTTCTAACAATAGGTATCTCGGGAGCATTGTTAAAATAAATTCTCTGCTTCTTTTTCGGACAGCTTTCCAATATATTTAAATATTTGTTTTTTGCATAATCTGTAATTCAGGTAATAATATTCATGTCCTTTTATATTCTTCTTTATAAGACTGCCTTTTGAAGCTGTTGTATTTTTGATATACACATCTTTTCTAATTCCAAAAGCCGTTGCTTTTCTTCATGTAAAATTTCATTTAATATTTTCATAATCTAACTTTTACCAGACTTAATCCATTCTTTTTATAAATGCCTGGTAAAGCGATTAAATCAATAATTAGTTACCAGACATTTCTTATTATCTTTATAATTGCCTGGTAACGATTGTCAATACAAAATCGAAGTCCACTTGATTCCTCTTTTATTCTTCAGTCTTTCTGCTTTCAGATAAGACCACCAGAGAATATCAAAAATTCTAATTTTAGTCAGATGTTTAAGATTGATTTTAATTAGCTTAGCAGAGAGTTCATTTAAATTTTTTCTAATATCCCCATTTTCCAAATTATCATAAAAATCTATTAAAATCTCATCAGCTTTTTTACAGGTCCAGGAATGATTGATTTCTTTTTTATATTTCATTTGTAATGGAATATCAATCATAGGGATAATCTCAGGGTAAATGGTATGTAGAATCTTTGTTGCAGTAGAAAAACCGATTCCATCAATTTTAAAAAGCTCTTGAAAAACTACATCATTTAATTCTTTAATCTGTTTTTTTCTTTCCTGTCTATCTAAATCCAAAAATCGAGCAAGTGTATGCTGGAATATTTCTAAATCCCTGGTTCCTTCAACTATAACTTTGCATTTTGAAATAGCTTCATTGGTCAGTCTTGATCCAATCTTATTTACATCTTCTATTTTCCTATTTTCAATTACATCATACTTGGAATAAAAATCACTCTGGTAACAATAGCATTCAATTAGAGTAACGGGATCAGGGATTTTAAACTCAATTTTAGAAAATAAATAAAAT
>CAZAJW010000077.1:0-7051 GCA_964485485.1 uncultured Atribacterota bacterium
TTTATAATATTTATAATCCTTAATATTAAGATATGAGAAGGAGAAATATTATTACAATTGTTTAAAAAGGTAAGCCGGGGACTATTTTGTTAATTAATATTAGTAAATTTTTTATCAAAAGCATAGGTAAGAATTTGAGAGAGAAGGTATTCTTAAATGAAAATGGATAAAGATGAAATTAATAAGAATAAATCAATAAAAAATAATAACCATAAAAATAATAAAAATCATATGCATATGATTGAAGATTTTCGAAGACGATTTTGGTTTTCCTTAATTTTGACTTTGCCTATTTTAATTCTTTCTCCCCTTATTCAGAATATATTGGGTTATGAAATAACTTTTCGTTTTGATAATTATCTACTATTTGGTCTTTCCTCCCTGGTGTATTTTTACGGAGGTTGGCCTTTTCTAACCGGATTGACAGATGAGTTAAAAAAGAAACAGCCTGGCATGATGACCCTTATCGGGGTGGCAATAACGGTTGCGTATGGTTATAGTGCTGCTATTACCTTTGGGCTGGAAGGAAAGACATTTTACTGGGAATTGGCCACTTTGATAGATATTATGCTATTGGGCCACTGGATTGAAATGAAATCGGTTATGAGTGCCTCCAATGCATTACAACAATTAGTCCAATTGATGCCTTCGGAAGCTCATCTAATTGGAGATAATGGTGAAACAAGAAATGTGAATGTTAGCGAGATAAAAAAGGGAGTCCTGGTCTTTGTTAAACCGGGAGAAAAAATACCGGTTGACGGGATTGTTGCCGAAGGTGAAAGTTATATAGATGAATCCATGGTCACTGGGGAATCAAAACCAGTGAAAAAGAAAATAGATAGTCAGGTTATCGGTGGAACGATTAATGGAAATGGCTCGCTTAAAATCAAAGTAGAACAGGTGGGTGAGGAAGCCTATCTAAGCAAAGTTGTTAATATGGTAAAAGAAGCTCAGAGTGAGAAATCCAAGACCCAGCACCTGGCTGATAAAGTTGCTTTCTGGCTTACTTTGATTTCACTTTCAGTGGGATTTACTACTCTAACTGTATGGCTGTTCTTAGAGCAACCTTTTGTTTTTGCCCTGGAGCGTATGGCCAGTGTAATGGTTATTACCTGTCCACATGCCCTGGGTTTGGCCATTCCACTGGTTGTGGCAATTTCAACTTCTGTTTCAGCTCAGAGGGGTTTATTGATTCGAAATCGGACTGCTTTTGAAAATTCCCGAAAAATATCCTTATTAGTTTTCGATAAGACCGGAACATTAACCCGGGGAAAATTTGAAGTACTGAGATATGAAACCTTGAATGACCAGTATAAAGATGATGAAATCCTAAGTTTGGCAGGATCTCTGGAGGCAAAATCTGAACACCCACTGGCAACAAGTGTTATGCAAAAAATAGATAAAGAAGGAATTAAACCATCAGCAGTAAAGAATTTTAAGGCTATAACCGGTAAAGGGATAGAAGGTGAAGTTGAAAATAAAAAAATAAAGGTAGTTAGTCCAACCTTTGTAAAAGAGCAGGGAATAAAAATACCGGATAATGTCTACAAAAATGGGCAGGAAACCATTATATTTGTTTTAATAGAAGGTAAGTTAGCCGGGTTTATTGCACTGGGTGATGAAATAAGAGAGGAATCTTATGAAGCGGTAAAAATACTAAAAGAGAACAAGCTTAAACTATTTATGATGACCGGGGATAACGAAAAAGTAGCCAAAAGCGTTAGTGATGAATTGGGATTAGACGGTTATTATGCTGAAGTGTTGCCGGATCAAAAATTGAAGAAGATTAAAGACTTTCAAGACAAAGGAGAATTTGTGGCGATGACCGGAGACGGAATTAATGATGCACCTGCGCTGGCAAAGGCAGATGTGGGCATTGCCATTGGTTCTGGTACCGATGTAGCAGCAGAAACAGCCGATATTATTCTGGTAAACAGCAACCCAAGGGATATTGCTACCCTGATAGTCTTTGGGAAGGAAACCTACAAAAAAATGATTCAAAATTTAATCTGGGCAACCGGGTATAATTTCATAGCCATACCTCTGGCAGCCGGTGTATTGTATAATCTTGGAATTATTATTAGTCCTGCTTTGGGAGCGATTCTTATGAGCATAAGTACTATTATAGTTGCTATCAATGCTCAATTATTAAAGAAAAAAATTACTTAAATCATTATTTTTTCTCTGGCAAAATACCGGTCATAAATAAAAAGTCCTAAATTAGTTAGGGTAAGCACAATAAAACCAGCCAATCCGGTTACTCCAACAGTAAGGTCATTTCCACCTTTGATCACCATAAGGGGAAGCCCCACGGTGGCATTAAGCGAACCATGAATAATAGCAGCTGCAATGACTGATTTTGCCTTTAACCGCACATAACTGAAAATTGGAGAAAGCAGCAAGGTAAATATGATCATCATAAAGACACCAGCCAGCGGATGTTCCGGATAATTATGTCCTTGCAAAATAATAGGGGTATGCCATATTCCCCAAATAAAACCAATAACAATTGAGGATTTCCAGAAACCCAAATAGCCTAATTCTTTTTGTAAAAAACCCCTCCATCCTAATTCTTCACCGAAAGCTGCAATAGCATTAATCGTAATTCCGGCAATTAGCCCCTGAAGGAGTCCGATCCAGATTGGGTGAACAGGGAAATTTGCTGCTTGGGCTTTCATTTGTTCCAGCTGTTCTGGGTTGAGCGTAGATTCAAATCTTTCAAATATTCCCGCCATTTCTGGAGAATATTTCACAGATGGTAATAGCAAGCTCACTCCCAGGGTTATAAATGCAATAATAACCGGGAGCAGCCATGCTACTAAAAACCAGCGATTCAATTTGAAGGAAATACCTAATGGTTCTTTTATTTTTTCTTTATACATAACCTTCTGAACAGTAATAGTAACTATCATAGGGATGAACATATAAGAAGTTGCCACAATGAGTGAACCGGGCATTACCCATTTGCCTCCAAGTGCAAGGTAAATGAAGATAAGCAAATAACTTAACAAGAAAGTTAATCCAACAAAAATCAAAGCTTTTCGATTATTTAAATTCATTAAAATAAGGCTCCTTTAAATTGAATGATCTATTGCGAACAAAAGTATATATTGTTCTGTTTCTTGTTCAAAAATATATTTAATTGAATTATAGAATAGAAATATACTTTAATCAACATGATAAAAACAGAGTCCTTTCCTACTTTAGTTGATAGAATTAGGTCTTGAAATATAAGTTTTAAATACTATATTATGTCGAGGGTTAGACCAATGTGTTTCCAATTCCCCGAAGCACTCTATCATCTTAACTCTCGAGAAGTAAAAGCTTATATACAAACATTATCATCTACTAAATGAAATTCCAGAAGAAAGCTTCTCCCGGCGGCATAAGACAGCTCAATATACAACAGTCAGAAAAATTATCAAAAGAATTGGAGATAAAGAAGAAAGTTGATAATTAAATAATAATTTAGCAGATGGTTATAATTTGACTCAATAGAAAATATATGAAAAAATATTATATAAAGGATAAAAAATCAAAAAAATTTCAGGAGGTGTTGAAAATTAATTTAAAAGTAAAAGAGAGTATACTTGTATGCGGTCTGTGCATTTTTTTATTGGTAATAGGAATAGGTCCCGTTCAGGCGCTGGTTATAGGTGTTCAACAAGGTTTAGATGATCTCCCTCTCGAAAAAATGGAAACCCCTACCGAAGTTTCCCAATTAGTAGAAAATTTCTCCGGACTTGAATTCAGAATAAGGGAATATGAGGATGATGATTTAACCAACGAAACGGAAGTAAAGTATCATCTTGTGGGCAAAGAGGATGTTCAGGGAATCGAGGCTGACAAGGTTACCTTGAGAGGAAAGGGAATAGACCCTATAGATGTCTGGCTTGATGAAGGAAATATTATCCAGATTGAGGTAAATGGTGAGCGTGTTCCGGCTCAGATGGCTGATATGTTAAAAGAAAGCATGTTCCAAGCCATGTTCTTTCCCTTTTATTATGTAAACAAAATGAACCTAAGTACTCTGGAAGACCACATGGTTGGCAAGTTAAGCAGAAGTAGGGAAACTATAGGAAGTACTGAAGTTGATGTTGTTACAATTGAAGTGGAAAAGTTTTATAATGTTGATATCGAAGAGTTTGAATTTGAATCCGGGGTTCTTAGGATTGCAGAATTTGAGGATTTTCTGATGGTAGCCGGATACGAAATAAAAACTGTAAATAATGAAGGATTCAATTTTGAAGTTGAGATGGTGGAATTACGGTAAACTAAGCAGTGTATAATTAAATTAATACTCATGATAAGTAAGTAAAATTTACATATTATTTAATAAAGATGATTAATTATTAATTAACTTATTTGAGAAAATATTTTTTAGAAAGAGAACGAATAAATCATTATCTGATAAATTCTTTAGAGGAGCATATATTATCAAGTTAAAGGGGATAAAGAAATGAAAAAAACAAATTGTTTATTTTGCTTTGTTCTTATAATGGTTCTAACGGGCATTATGACCATTACAGCAATTTCCTCAGAGCAAACACTCATAGAGCAATCTCTGGAATATCTTGAACAACAGAATTACAATAAGGCCATTGAAACACTGGAAAAGGCTTTATTGTCAATTCGCCAAAAATCCCAATTACAATTAAAAAGTTTGCAATTCACGGAAGATGAGGCTATAGGATTTGGCATGTATCAGGTACGTCAGGATGCCAATTTTGAGCAGGGAGAAACATTTCTAATTTACGCGGAACCAAGAAATTATACTACAAAAGAAATTGAAGAAGAATTATTTGAAATCCATTTTAAGGAAGATATTTATCTGCTGGACATGGAAGGGAATATTCTTTGGGGTCAAAAGGATTATTTAGACTACCATGTTTTCTCTCACCACCCTAACAATGAGATATTTATTACCAATACCATTACCCAGGATTCTCCTTTTCCTAAAGGCGAATACCAATTCCAACTGGTCTTAAAAGATGTTTTAAGCCAAAAAACAGTTGAACAAACTATCGAATTTGTTATTGAATAGATAAAAGTATTTATTATTTTGATGACAGTTTTGCAGAAGTGCCTGAGGTTATAGTTAGTTATCTCAAAATTTAATAAGTATCAATCAAAGTTGATAAAGGCAAACTATCCGAAAGGATGGGGCGCAAAGTCATGGGTCTAAGGCAATAAATTGCTACGGCCGCCAGACTGCTGGCTTTTTTCTATTTGTAGGAAAAATATTAAATAATTTAATTTAAAAAAGGAGAAAAAAAATGAAAAAATATATTAAACTGATATTATTTTTAGTTCTTGGTATTATTTTGCTTGCAGGATGTTTTAACGAATCGGTGGTTCCGGAAAATGGTTTGAATCAACCGGTAACAGAAGATACTTCAGAAGAATCATTTGCAGAAAAGGGAACACTTAAGATATATATGACTGATACCTCAGAGGGATACAAGGATCCACCTGATTTTATTGGTGGCCCTCCTGAATTAAATGTGCCAACTAATTCCGATGAACAATATCTTGAGTTGAATATTAGTATCTCAAAAATAGAGGGACATATAGCGGGAGATAGAGAAGAAGGAGAGGATGAAGTATATTGGGAAGAATTTGAATTAACAGAATGGCCTGGAGATGAGCCAGTTGATCTTTTAAATTTAAAGCAGGTGTCTAAGTTATTGGCATCATTAGAACTTGATCCTAACAAATATACTCAACTTAGAATTTTCTTAAAGGAAAAAGCTTCATTGATAATAGAAGGGGAAGAAGATTCAATACCTTTGGAAATTCCCAGCAGTGCCCAAACAGGGATTAAGCTTATTCATCCTTTTGAAATTGTAGCAGGCAATATTACCAAGCTCACCATCGAATTTGATGCCAATGAATCAGTGGTTAAATTAGGAAACGGAGAATACCTCATGAAACCAGTGATTGGTCTTTCCTCAGAAACCTCTTCTGATGATGCTAATGGAGATGTTTAAAAAAAGGTTTGGTTTAGGCAGAAAGCATATCAAGTGATTGCTTTCTGCCTTCAAAACACTTATTTAACATGAATCATTTCTTCCAAGAATAGTGGGGTCAGCCTGTTGAGACCTGACTCTATCAGCTATTAGCAGGCAGAATATCATCTACTGATATTCTGCCGGTTTTATTCTTACTTTACCAAAAGCACACTGCAGTCTTTTGCTTGTTGAATTACGGCATTACTGACGCTTCCCAGGAATAATTTTTTCAACCCGCTTAGTCCCTCACTGGCGATAACAATAATGTCAAATCCTTCGTCTTGAGCCACCTTTACTATAGTATGGGCTGGATGCCCTTCCTTGTAGATGGTATTAACTTTTATATTCTTTTCTTTAAAAAATTTTGAGGCATCTGATAAGATCTTTTTTCTTTCCTCTTTTTGCTCTTCCATCATTCTTTGATGGTTTTCCATTTCTTTGGCCGAGAAACTTCCCTCTGATGTATATGGTAAGTATGTATCGTGCCTTTGGTCATAAACATAAATAATGGCAACTTCATCAATGTTCTTACTTCCCTCAGCGAGCAGGGCAGCTTTCTCTAAAGCTTTTTGACTGTGCTCGGAACCATCCGTACAGGCTAATATTTTCATTTTTAATCCTCCTTTTTAATAATAATCAAAAGAATAATTAATAGAAAAACCAACCTTTTTAACATCTCATTGATAATCCTATTTTATTATACCAGATGAGGCTGAATAATTCATTAATCAGCCTTTATTCGAAGCCAAAAGAGGCTATAAAATACATAATTATTGAAGATTAAATTTAAACAATATACATACTAATTTTTCTAACTATGATGTATTTTTCAGTTTCATCACCTATACAGAAGTTGCGAAAATTGTCTTGCCTGAAGAGCCAGCAAACTTACAGCCTTCAGTATCCCGATGAGAGGTTTTTTTATACCTTTCTATTTTTTAAAAAAAAAGATGACATTTTTATTTAAATATAGTATATTGAAAAAAATCCACAAACATAAATAGCATACCTGCAAGCTCATCTTCTAACATGACAACCAA
>CAZAJW010000078.1:0-1827 GCA_964485485.1 uncultured Atribacterota bacterium
TCTTTCAGCAGCTGAACTCTCGTTACAAGCAGTAAAAACAGCAAAAGAGAAAGGTGTCAAAGTTTCCTGTGACCTTAATTATAGAAAAAAACTCTGGAAATATGGGAAATCTGCTCCGGAGATAATGGGCGAGATTGTTAAATATACTGATATTGCCATAGGAAATGAAGAAGATTGTCAGAAATCACTGGGAGTAAAAATTGATATCGATGTAGAATCTGGAAAGCTTCAGGCCGATAAATATGAAGAATTAACTAACCAGGTACTGGATCTTTATCCTAATTTAGAAAAGGCAGCAATTACATTAAGAGAAAGTCATTCAGCAAATTACAATGGTTGGTCAGCAGTGTTAAATAATCGTAAAGATTTCTATATTTCCAAAAAATATGAAATTCATAACATAATAGATAGGGTTGGTGGCGGAGATGCCTTTGCCGCTGGCTTAATCTATGGCTTGAACCGACTACCAGATGACAAGGAAGCCCTGGAATTTGCAGTAGCTGCTTCCTGTCTTGCTCATACCATACACGGAGACTTACCTTTAATTTCAGTTGAGGAAGTCACTAAATTAGCAGCAGGTTCAGGCTCGGGAAGAGTACAAAGATAGTAATTTTTTAAAATCAAAAAAATAAATTTTACGTGCTTACGTTATAATATAGGTAGCCAATTCTTATCCTAAATATAAGTAATCGATATTTTGTAACTTTTTGTAATGCTAAATTATATTGCGCGAATTCGAATATTTAAAATGGGGGTGATTGATTTTAAAAAATATTTTTAAATATCAAGTTCATTCGTAATTAGTTGATGACCAAACAAAAGTAATAATGTGTCAAAAAATATTAGGGAGGTTCCGTAATGAATAAAAAAATAGTTTCAATATTTTTAACGGTAATATTTTTTTGTTTTTCTTTAAGTTTTTTAACTCTTGGTGCTGCTCAGACTGAATCAAATTATCCAGAGGATGATCTTGAAATCATCATTCCTTGGGGTGAAGGTGGTTTTACGGATGTTATGATTCGTCCATTGGCTGCCTGGTTGGAGGATTATTTCGGAGTAAATGTTGTGGTGTTAAATATTTCTGGCGGAGGAGGGGTTATTGGCTCTAAAGAGATAGAAAATTCCGAACCTGATGGCTATACGATTGGGACAACTTCTATGTCTACAATCACAGCAAAATATATGTCTCCTAATCCTCCGGATATGGACAATGTAGAAACCATAGCCCATATTTTTGATATTCCTGCAACATTAACAGTAAAAGCAGATAGCCAATGGGATAGTATTGAAGACTTTGTTGCCTATGCAAAAGAAAATCCCGGAGAAATCATGACTTCAAATTCAGGTTTTGGTGCAAGTATTCATGTGAATACTATTATGTTTGAGAATATTGCAGATATCGAGTTAACCCATGTCCCATATGATAGCACAGGTGAGACCGTAACAGCTGTACTTGGTGGGCATGTGGATGCTACATTTAATTTTTTGCCTGACGTTGTTGACCTAGTTAAGGCAGGAGAATTAAAAATATTAGGAATTGCAACAGCGGAAAGACATGAAAATTATCCTAATGTTCCAACTTTTACTGAGAGAGGTTATAATTATGTTGCTGGTAATTATACTGGAATTGTAGCTCCAAAAGGTTTTGAAGAAGAAAAAATCAAAGTGTTAGCTGAAGCTTTGGAAAAAGCTACTCAAGATGAAGAATTAAGAGAATTTATGCTTAGTAATGAATTTTCTCCAGTATATTACGGACCTGAGAAGTTCAGGGATTTTCTTAAAGGGGTAGAAGAAGACCTTGACTATATAGTTGAAGTTTTGGGAATT
>CAZAJW010000079.1:0-2148 GCA_964485485.1 uncultured Atribacterota bacterium
ACGTTATACGCTATACTTTATACGGCATACTGTTTCTGTCATTGCGAGTAAGCCTTAGCTTACGCGGCAATCTCATACACTTATACTTGAATTCTTATTAGTGTATTAGTCTAAAAACCAAAAACGAAAAACTATAAACCATCCAACCCACATTGTTACCCAAGCAAGAAGGGAGGAAAATCATGTCCAAACTGGTCAGTATGCTCTACAAATTAGCCCGGGCAGCCAATGACATCAGCAAAGTTGCCAGCGGCAATCCCAAGAAAATCGCCCGCCGGGCAAAAAACAAGATTGTAGGCAAAAAACTGAGTAAACATCTTGATAGATTTTTATGGAAATAGAAGAAAGTTAATTAGTTGATTCGTTTATTGGTTACTTAGTTTCAGATAAAACAAAAAGCAAGGATTCATAAAAAGTAGTAATATTTATTTCCCATTCTTGCATCATTGTATTATTCCAATTTTACTTTTTGCTTATCACTCATCACTGTATTTAACGTTATACGCTATACGAAATACTATATACTTTTTTTGTCATTGCGAAATTGCTAAAAGCAAATTGAAGCAATCTCATACATTTAAATCTGGAAGTTTTTGTATTTATATTTTATTTAACTAGCTACTGACTACTAACTACCAGCTACTGCATTTAAATATTTCTAACTAATTAACAAATTAACCAACGCAACTAATTAACATTTATTGCTATAACCGGAAGACCGGGTGACTGGTAGACAGTGTTACCAGAGAGGACAATCCTACCTCAATTATTGCAATAAGAGAAGCTTTAATAAATCTTTTATCACATGCAGATTATTTCGATAGAAAAGGTTCATCAATAAAAGTGTATGATGACAGGATAGAATTTTTTAATGGTGGTTCTTTATTATTTGATGAAAAATTAGTAGAAGAGGGAGATATTTCAGAGCCTCGTAATCCTCTGATTATTAATACATTTCGGATGGTTCATTTAGCAGAAGATGCAGGGTCTGGTTTTTATAAAATCTTTAGCAATTGGAAAGAGGCAGGTTTTTCAAAACCGTTACTCGCTTCCAATAGAAGGGAAAATTATTTTCGAATAAATTTCCTCTTTCAACCTATTTCGGAAAAAGCACCAAGCTGGCACCAAGCTGGCACCAAGTCAGCACTAAGCTAGGACTAAGCTGGCACCAAGTTCAAAAAATAATGGAAAAATGCGAAAAACCTAAATTTTTTACTGAGATAATGGAAAGTATGGAATGGAAAGATAAGACTAAGTTTAGAAAAAAATTCATTCATCCTTTGCTAGCAGAAGGATTGATTGAAATGACAATTCCTGATAAGCCACAAAGCCCAAATCAGCAGTATGTTATAACTGAAGAGGGATTGAAGCTATTGAAAGAGATGACAGAATAACTTTAATTTTTACCAATCTCATCCCTTATTACCCAAATTGTTTTACTGAAAACCAAAAGCTGTTAACTAAAAACAGTTTTTATCATTGAATTGATTGTATTTGAATTTGTTTTAACTATATACGTTATACGGAATACTTTATACGATTTTGACTCGATGCTAGTTTTTATAAAAATAGGGGATAATTAAATAGTACCCTTTTTAAATAAAAATTTTTTGGTTCATTGTTTTTATTAGATTAAATATTTAATTTTATTATCTCTTGCTCATCGCTGGTTACTTATCACTAGTCACTGTATTCGATACCCGATACTGTTCACTATTTCGACCGGCAGACCGGGTGACCGGTAGACTGGCAGACTATTTTCTTGTATTCAATACTTAATACGCGATACTCGATACTGTTCACTATTTTGACCGGCAGACCGGGTGACCGGTAGACTATTCTTTAATATATTTCACTAGCTACTGACTACTAGATACTAACGACATATTTCATTTAATACTTGAAATTTACATTTCTAAAGTGCTAAAATAATAAAAGTTAAAAAAACAAAAAGACAAAAAATAAATATTTATCCAGCACCAAAGACCAACAAAAGTCACACCAAGAAACGAAGAAATTTTTACCCTCTCTTTTTTTGCCTTAAATAGAAACAAAAGGACAAAGTAAATTAAGGGAATAAAAGGGAATACTTGAACAATTTAATATTGTTAAATAAAAATAATGTAAAGAAATTAATTAAGCGATGGG
>CAZAJW010000080.1:0-8413 GCA_964485485.1 uncultured Atribacterota bacterium
CATAGTAGTTGGGTCCTCGCGGTTCAGAACCGCCGCCCTTCAAGCCCAGTAAGAGCTTCTGGGGAGTTGTTCTGATATAGAATTGACCCCCCTCGGTCAACTATATTTAACTATGAAATTCAGCATTAAACCTATTTTCTTATTTTCAGCTATTATTTGGTTATCCACAGAAACTATTGCAATTTTAGCAATCTTATGATATATTAAAAATACAAAAACCTACATTCCGAACTGTCACCGGATGGTGGTGTGGCTGGGACTTCCAGCATAGGATGTGTGGTTGGAAGAGCCTCTCTTGAGGGGTTCTTTTTGTTATTGGAAAAACCATTCATCTTGTATTTTCTTTCTTATAATATTTCTATATTTTTTGGCATCTTTTTTGTCTTTATTTTGGCTACGATTTATACTGCCAGCAATCATATCTGCTATTTGTATTAAAACATCTTTTTTCGAATTAACCATTTTAAAATTACGCATTATTTTTCTATCTCTAGAATTCAATTCTCTCCTCAAATATGTGATAAAACTTTTTCTAAAAATACGGCTACCGCCGCCATCTAGCCTAATTTTTGCATTTAAAATTGTGTCATCGCTATTCTTTAGGGCTTCTTTAATAAAATATGCATAAAAAGAATTCTTATTATTCTTTAGCTCGTCACTATAAATTTTTGATTTATCAACTATCAAGCACCTAATCCTAAAATTAAATCTAGCTACTGTTTTCAGAAACTCAACCCTGTATCGATTCTTAGTTTTAAAAAATCTAAATTCTTCATTGTCATTAAATCCTATTCTTCTCTTCAATTCTTTAATAGCTACTGCTGTTTTCTCTGCTTCCAGATCATCATCGAAAACAACCATAGCAATGATGAAATGGCTCGTTGATCCTCTGTTTAGTTTAAAGCCAGGGTCTCCAGAATCGTCTATAAAAACTAACATAAATGAATTTTTATCTTCTTTCTTCCAATCTTATTTTAAACAAAAAACCCTTAAAATTCAAGGATTTTCATCTGTTAAATTTGATGTAACCTTTCAAGCCCAGTAAGGGCTCCTGGAGAGTTATTCTGATATAGAATTGACCCCATTTTTATTTGTTCATATTGTCTTTTTTTTGTCTAATTCTTCTAATGCTCTTTCTTTTCCATAATAACCCTTAATCTCCATAGCCTTATTTTTTTGTTTTGCTAATTCATCAAAAAATTCTTTGAATAAAGTTTTATAATCAAAAGACAAATCTTCTATATCATCATATTCGTTGTATTCAGGATCATTCACGGCAACAGCAAGAATCTTGTTGTCTTCTTCTTCTCTGTCTGTTAATTCAATCATTCCTATTGGCTTGCATTTTACAATAGCCCCCATGTTTATAGGATAAGAGCTTATCACAAAAGCATCTAAATTATCTCCATCGCCTGATTTTGTCTCGGGAATAAGACCATAGTTGAAGGGAAAACAAAAATTATTAACAAAAACCCAATCTAATTCTATTTCATCAGTTTCTTCATTATATTCATATTTATTCTGGCTCCCTTTTGAAATTTCAATTAAGACATTGAATTCTTCGGGAGTACCGAAGGGGATATTTTTGAAGCTCATAATGTTTTAATCCATTTCTTTAATATTTCTTTTATTTCTACTAAATGCTTATCTTCTCTAAAAGTATGCTCTGCTCCCTTGATAACATACAACTCTTTTTTGCCAGGCAGATTATCGTAAAGTAATTTATGGTGCTTCAACGGAGTGACGGTATCTTCGTCTCCAACTATTAAAATAATCGGCATGATTAATTTATTAACTTCTGGTAGCAGATTATATTTTAACCTATCTTCCATATGAGACCATTTAAGTTTTTTAACCAAGCCTGGTCGTGTTTTACTTTTAATAATTAAATACCCATCTCTTTGCCATTTTTCTAATTCCTCTTTTGAATAAGTTTCAAACGACAATTTACCAGAACTAAGTGTTGAAAGCGGGGCTACTGCTTTTATCTTTTCGGGATATTTTTCCGCATATAAAAGACTACATATTGAACCCAGGCTGTGCCCAGCTAAGACAAAAGGTTCTTGGTACCATCCCTGCGATTTAGACCACTTTATTACATCTTCTAAGTCCTGATAAAAGTTAGTCGTCGTGGCATCCTCAAAGCTACCATCGCTTTCGCTAAAAGTGTTGGTGGTATCAAATTTTACTACAGTATAATAACTATCCTTGAATGCTTGAGCTATAGTAACTATGTGATTCTGCTCTTTATTACCCGACAATCCATGCATTACAAAAACTAATCCTTTTTGATTTTGTTTTTGTTCTACCTCTATAACTATATTTAATCCCTCTCTGTTTTTAATGGTATATTTTTTCATTACTTTATAAATTGTAACTAAAAATATTGGCATCTTTCCCTTTACCAAATCTGTTTTTAAAATAACCAATTTTCTCAAACTTTTTATTAGTTAAAAATCCTTCTATTGGAGAATCTATTTCTGTAAATATGTGAACTTTATCTTTTCCTTGTTTCTTTGCTACGCTTAACGCCTTTTCTAGTAAGGCAGATGCAATTCCTTGTCCAGTATAATTCTTATTTACGGATAAAAAATGTAGTCTTGCCCTAAATTTAATATCTATAGAAATAAAACCCACTACATTATTATTTTTGATAGCAACAAAAAACAATTCATCTTTGAGCAATATAATTAAGCGTTCTGGAGTTAAATAATAAGAATGATGAAATCCGTCATGCTTCTGAATTTCTATTATAGAACGAGCATCTTTCTGGGTTGCTTTACGCATTGTGACACTCTTTTTCATAATTTTTCAATAAACTTTTTAATTTTATCCACGGTTTCTAATTCTTTTATTTCTCCTGGACTTATCCATTTATATTGATCATGCTCATAGCTTAAATTAAAATTATCTATTATTCTGTCTGATCTTTCTTTGGATATAACGCTAAATGCCAATAATTAGGCATTATACAATAAGAAAGAATTCTCATATCAAACTTCTCTTTTGCTTCTTTTAGTGCTTCTTCAAAAAGAATATAGTATTTATCATCATTAAATATCTGTGCACGATTTATTACGTGGTAGGGTATATTGGCAATATCTAATCTGTTTGTTCTAGATATTAGTTAATTTTACCATATCTATAGAAATAAAAAATGCTCCTGACCCCATTTTTTACATTTTTTAACCCAAAAAAACCGCTAAAAAGCATTTTATCCACATTTATAGAAAATGGAGGAGAAAAAGGGATCAAGATCCTTTTTTAAAGCGGCGGGAAGTTAGACTCCCCGCCACCTATTATTATCTCTGCTTGTGTTTGTGCCTGATTGAGCGCACTTTGAATTTTAAGATTTCTTAAAGAAATGTTTTTATTATCGCTCACATGGTCCCCTGTTATTCTTTGAACAATATCACTATCACTGTTTAATAAATCTTTTAGTTCTTCAAAATTAAACGTAAAACCTCTGTTCTCCCAACAAAAATATGGGTCTAATCTATCGCCGGGTATGAAAATTGTTATTCCGTCACTTGAAATTAAAAAAGAATCTCCATATCCAAGGGCAGAATCTAAACACGGGAATCGATCCACGGAAAAAGCTGGAGGTAAATCTTCCATATTCTTAACTTCATCCCATATTCTCTGACGAATAGCATCTTGCCATTGGTTATTAAGAATGTCATAAAGTAATATTTCTTTGCCATTCTTAAAATCGTAATTCATCGATAATATATTATGAAAAGGATTGGTGGCCATTATGGTTTCTAAATCTAAAACAACGCTTAATATACCATCTTTATATAAGTAGTCGCTCCTTGGTATAACAGAGGCCACAACATTATATTGCTGATTGGCTTGCTCTACCATATTTTTGACTTCTTCAATGGATAAGGATTTTTGCAACAATACCGATCCTTGAGGGATCTCGCCCAAGAATTTATCATAATATACTTTATTTATTTTATCTCCATAATCTAAGAGGACGGGCATGAAATAAAGGCCGATCGTTTCAGCTTCTAAATCTTCTCCTGGGGCCCACTGCTGCCATTCATTAGACAGATCTTCCATATAAGCATCAAAAACTACATTCTGATTCTGCTCGTCGCAACCACTACTAGTATTATCGTTCTCTTCGGCGGGGAAACTTGAATCGTTCATAGGGAATTCTTCTAAAGAATCTCCCTTGTTTATAGAGTTAAAAATAAATAAGCCCACAACGCTCAATATAGATAAGCCTGCTATAATTAATACTATCATGAGTGCTAAATTCTGCTTAGACATAAACTTAGATATTAATTACTTTATTCTATCAAAAAATCGCTCAAAAAGCGATTTTTTATCCATTTGGGCTTGTGCTTAGTCGGACTAAGCACAACATGCCCCCTCGGTCTCACTAGCACACCTTGCCAGGTTGTGGCCCTCTTTCACTAAAGTTTCAGAGGGGCAAAAGACGGTTGGCCTTTGTGGACGTTATTGGAACCAAGATTAGAGAGGGAAATGTTGTATTTTCAGTGCCTGAGGGGTTTTACCCCACCCCTGGCTCCACTATAGTTTGACTAATGCTTTATGAATAAAACTGCTCAAATTAGTGCTATAAATCGTTGCTAGCGAAAAAGTTATTGCCCAATAATTATGAAGAATATAGTGACTAACAATGATAATCATAGAAACAATAATGAAACCTATAATAATCTCTATTAAACTAGCGTTTTTATCATCTATAGCCCAAATATCCGAATCACCTCGACCAACCCAGGCTATTATTATCAAAGCACTAAGTATGTTAATTATCGGAAGTATTAATACATATGGACTTCCGCCATTTGAAATATGATTAAATATAATATGATAAATAGCATACATTGCTGCAAGGCCGTTCACGAAAACAGCATAGAGTAAAATGATAGATTTCATTATCCAAGGAATCTTTTTCTTTGAAAAAACAGAATAAATAGACATTGGTATTCCCACTAAAGCTGCAACACCTAAACCGAGGCTTTTTGGACTACCTGTAACAAGATTAAAAAACTTGTCAAACATCTCATTGCTGAGAAATAAGAGTGTTAAAAAAGTAACGCTAACAAAAAATAATGATGTCTCAGTATATTTTGGAACTAATCCTATTCTATAGAAAATATTATTCTTTACTTCTGAAACATATTCGATTATCCCCTTAATTTCAATATCTGAATATGAGCTTTGTAGTTCTCTTAATTCTTGAATGTTTAATTTATATAAAATCTCCTTAAGTTCCTTTCTGGGCTTTCCTATCTGACTATATTTACGAATATCTAAGCGACCACGCCTAAGTTTTTCTCTTGTTTCTTCGTCAGGAGCAATTTTATTTAATTCAAGGAGATATACTTCTATTCTATTTTTTGCTTCTTCTAAATTTTTATTCATTACGTAATCTTACCACAAATTCCCTAAAACCTCACAACACAAACATAGGATTCTAACCACAAAAACCCCTGATTTTCAAGGGTTTTATATATAAACTTTCAAGCTTGGCGAGGAATTCCAGTTAGTTGTTTAAACTAGGGTTAACCCCTCTCGGTCTCACTAGCGTGTTGGCCATCGTGAACAATGTTAGAACTAAGATTCGGGAACAAAACGAGTATATTCACATTCCAAAACTAATTTACCCTACCCCCCTAACTCACTATATATTTACATGGATGGGACGATTTTCGAACTTCTAGTCTTATCTTGGAAAACTTGGAGCCTTAAAGGTAAGCGCCTCTACGTCCTCGAATATATCTACTGGATAGCGATGAGGGACATTGGCACCTACGACGATATAGTCTCCGGCCTGTAATTCTATATTTTTACCACCTATTACTCCATTTAATTTGCCCTTAAGTATTACGGTATATTCTGGCAAATCATGAGATAGGGCTTTGTTTTCTGGATTTTTCCCTTTTTTCATTTCCCAATATTTCATCTCAAGTTTGTTGGTTTTTCTAAAATGACCCTTAGCATAAAAACCCAAAAACCAACCACCATTATCTCTACCGTCTTCTTTATATTTGCCGATATAAAAATCTTCCATTCCATTATTATACCAAAAAATCGCACAAAAAGCGATTTTTTATCCATTTGGGCTTGTGCTTAGTCGGACTAAGCACAACGTGCCCTCTCGGTCTCACTAGCATGCTTTGCCAGGCCGTAGCCCTCTTCCACTAAAGTTTCAGAAGGGCAAAAGACGGTTAGCCTTCGTGGACAATGTTAGAACTATTATTCAACGACAAAATGAGTATATTTATGTTCCTAATCTAATTTACCTCACCCCTCACTCCACTATAGTTTGATAAGAACAACACTAGGGGCTTACCAGCCACCGCCGCCACCTCCTCCGCCGCCGCCACCAGCACCTCCGGCACCAGCAGCGCCAGAAGGACTAGACATACTTGAAGAAATACTACTTGTTATACTATTTAATTGAGACACAAAATTATTAGCATCAAAACTACCAACATTCTTTCCTGCAAACCAAACTGGATGATATGTGGCAAAATATTCTTTACCATACATCTTCTCCATTTTCTTAATCCAAAGACCTGCCATGCCAAAAACTATGGCATATGGCAAAAACTTATCAAAAATATTCTCTTGTTCATAAAACTGCTGGCGGTATTTCTCTGCGTGTTTCATGTATATCCTAAAACCATTTATTCTAAAAAGTAACTCAGTACCTTCTGGCGTGCGCTTCGGCATTATCCTGCTAAAAATTGTCAAGATTGTTCCAGAAAGCAGAACTGAGAAAAACAATAAGATGTGAACGTAATATAATAAAAAGTATGAAAGAATGCAAATAATAATCCCGAATGTTGAGAAAAAACTAGTAAAAAATTTAGCCCGCCTAACCATCCAGTTATTATTAACTAAATCATTAAAAGCAGCTTTTTTGATATCAATTATTTGTCTATAAAAACTATTTCTCAAACTGGATAAAATTACAGTATTTGCGTCCTTGAAGATCTTCTCCATCATTATTCTCTCTGGTTCTGTTAATTCATCTGTATTAAACCCATCAGTCTTTTTTAATATATATTCCTTAGCCTTAAAAAATAACTTCTTCTCTTCAATCTCCTCGATGACTAAAAACTTCCTTACAGCTAAATCAATTATTGTGGCTGTAACTAGCTTATTATTCCACCTACCAGAAGAGATGATCATGCCCATCTGTATTGGTGTTATTTTATCTGGAATTCCAAATTCAGGAGGTACGGGTCGACGCATCTTTGGATCTTTACCATGCTTCTTCCATATCACAAAACAATATATAAATACAATTAAAGGAATTAAAAAGAAAAGATAATAGAAATAGTCTGAATATTTTTCAAAAAAGGACATTTGGTAAGAGGCAAAAATGCCTTTTGGAAATGACGCAGAAACTGTTATAGATTGTTGAGGGTTCAGTCTTGCAATTGAAGAAAAAAACAGTACATTTGAGTCTATCCACTGATAAATGGCTAAATCTTTAGATTTTGAACCAAAATATCCTGTATAGTAATCAATGATTGTATTTTGTTGATCTATTTCCTCGGGAAAAACTATTCTGGCAGAAAACTGATCAATTGAAAGTTCCCAAAATGACCCAATCAGATTCCAATATAATTCATCAAAATCTTTATTCTGGAACCGCACTGCATTTTTAACCTTATAAACTATCTTATAATCGTTCTCTCCTTGAACTGTTACATTCTTGTCTCCTATCTTCCAAGTTATAGTTTTAGAAGAGCTGTCTCTTATAGTCTGATATTTATATGAATTACTATCAAAATCTGTAATACTTATCAATTTAATCGGTGTCTTAAATACCCCCTCTTCTGTCTCTGTTTGAGTGGGCAAAACCCTAAAAATACCATGCTTTTCAGGTAAATTACCACAATCAGCTGTTATCCTTTCTGTAATTAAAAGAGAGGAATCTTTATTTACTCGAATCTCTATTTCGAAGTCCTTGATGTACCAATCTGTTATATACGAAGAGTTGTGAGCCGAAACAAAAACTATTGATAATAAAAAACATAAAACTGTTAAGAGTAAAGTGTATAACTTTTTCATATTACTCCATTCTACCACAAATTACCTAAAACCTCACAACACAAACCCAGGATTCTAACCACAAAAACCCTTGATACACAAGGGCTTTTGCGGTCTGTTGCCATATGTTGGCTTCCTCGGTTTAGAACCGCAACTTTTCAAGCTTAGTAAGGGGTTTTGGAGGATTGTTTTTAAAATAACCCCTCTCAGCCAGCTATGTTTAATCAGTAAATTCAAAAGTAGAAAGCACTGGATAAAAAATTTCTTCCCATATTTTTCCTGCATCAAAATCAACAGAAGGAATATCCATGCATTCATCAATAAAACCAAAATAATAATTAAGATATAAATTAAGAGTTATATTATA
>CAZAJW010000081.1:0-8378 GCA_964485485.1 uncultured Atribacterota bacterium
CTCAGTCTCTCCATCAAAGATATGGGTTTCTTCCATCTCCAGGGCAATCTCCAACTCATCTCCTACTTCTGCTTTAGTACGGCTGTCCAGCTTGGCAACAAGATTGTGCTTACCGCTCACCAGGTAGAAAAGAACCTCATCCCCTAATGGTTCGATAACCTCTGCCTTGGCCTTGATGGTATTTTCCGGTTTGGCTCCCGGGTAGAACTCTTTATCATGGAAGTCTTCCGGACGGACTCCGAAGGTCACTTTTTTGTCGGCATATCCTGAAATCGCTTTCTGGAAAGATGAAGGCAATTTTACCTTAAAACTCTCGGCATCAATCCAATAGTCGGACCCCTCTTTAAGCAGTTTGGATGGAAAGAAGTTCATGGCCGGAGAACCGATAAAACCAGCAACAAATTGATTGGATGGCTTTTGATAGACTTCCAGAGGTTGTCCATCCTGCTGGAGCTTACCGTCATTTAGGATAAAGATACGAGTGGCCATAGTCATAGCCTCGATCTGGTCATGGGTAACATAGATAATAGTAGCTCCCAGGCGATGATAAAGCTTAGAGATTTCAGTACGCATAGCTACCCGTAACTTGGCATCTAAGTTGGAAAGCGGCTCATCAAAGAGGAAGACCTTGGGTTTACGAACAATGGCTCTGCCGACTGCTACGCGTTGACGTTGACCTCCGGATAATTCTTTGGGGCGGCGTTTGAGTAGTTTGCCGATACCCAGTATATCGGCTGCCTCCTGGACACGCTGGTCAATCTCATTTTTAGGGAATTTGCGTAATTTTAAACCAAAGGCCATATTGTTATAGACATCCATATGGGGATAGAGGGCGTAATTCTGAAAGACCATGGCGATATCACGGTCTTTGGGGGGGATGTCATTGACCAGTTTATCCCCGATATAGATTTCACCGGAGGTGACCTCCTCCAGACCCGCTATCGCCCGCAAGGTGGTAGTCTTGCCACAACCGGAGGGACCGACTAATACTGCAAATTCTTTATCGGCAATATCGATATTTACATCATCGACTGCCACTACATCTTTAAATTTTTTGGTGAGATTTTTCAAGACGACTCTGGCCATATAAGACCTCCTTTGAATTAACAAAAATATTATGATTTATATTGTTATCTATTTTAATTGTTATTTATTGGTATTTATCTGAACTACACAATAGAGCAGCGGCACCTAAAACACCAGCTTGCCCTTTTAGCTTGCCTAAAACTATTTGTAAGTCTTCTAACATAATCTTCATAGCCCGGCCAAAAACATAATTTTTTACCGGTACTAGCAATTTATCACCTTCATTTGCTATTCCACCAACCAAAACTATCATTTTAGGATTAAGCAAATTTACTAAGATTGTAATTCCTACACCTAAATATTCAATTGCATCTTCTACAATATCTTTAACCAGAGGGTCTCCCTGGCGTGCTCTTTTGAAAATATCAGACAGACTAATATTATCAATATCTGACTTGGAAAGAGAGTTATATTTGTTCTTATTCAATTTTTTTACCTTATCAGAAATTCTATCTCTAATGCCTGTTGCAGAAGAATAAGTTTCTAAACATCCATATCCCCCACAATTGCAGGGTGGTCCATCTTTATTTACAATGATATGTCCTACTTCTCCGGCAGCAAATTTATTACCATGATAAATTTTCCCATTAAAAATCAATCCTCCGCCGATTCCGGTTCCCAGGGTCAGACAAATCATATCTTTAACACCTTTTGCTACACCAAATATTTTTTCTCCCCAGGCAGCAACATTGGCATCATTTTCCAGGGCAACAGTTAGCTGAAACTCTTCCTCAATTATACGGCAAATCGGTACTTCTTTCCATCCAGGCAAATTAGGTGCAGAATAAACTATTCCTGTTCTTGCATCTAATTGCCCGGGGACTCCGATACCTATTCCTGAGATATTATCAACATTGACTCCTGATTGGTTTATAAGTTGCTTGATGGTTTCTTTTATTCTATTAATAACAACATCTTTTCCCTGCTGCGCATTTGTTGGGCTTTTTATGTATTCCGTGATATCGCCACTATTATTTACCAGAGCAGCACCTATTTTTGATCCACCCAAATCAACGCCGATAGTAAATTTAGCTATCTCTTCCCGATTTCCACTAACTTCTATAACCATTTCTTAAAGGAATTCTCCTTTATTATTATAATATCACATATTAATTAACAAATTAACCTTTAATAGAACCTGCCATAATACCTCGTACAAAATAGCGCTGTAGGCTTAAAAAGATAACTAAGGGTAATGCCATTGAAACAAATGCAGCGGCAGTTAATAATTCCCAATTCTGTCCATAAGAACCAACCAGGGCACTTATTCTAACCGTTAACGGAGCAACGTCAGGAGTACCACCCAAATAGACCAATGCAACTAGAAGATCGTTCCATACCCAGATAAACTGGAAAATTGTAATCGAGGCAATAGCAGGCACAGATAGCGGCAACACAATGCTTTTAAAAATTTGAAAAGGTGTAGCGCCATCTATCGTTGAGGATTCAAACATTTCGCTGGGAAGCCCTGAAATATAATTATACATTAAATAAATTACCAGTGGCAGTCCGTAACCCGCATGAGCAAACCATATCCCTACAAAAGAGCCAGATAAGCCCAGCTGGTTAAATATCCTAAGAATTGGAATTAAAGTCATTTGTAGAGGAACTACTAGCAGTCCCACAAAAAGGATAAAGAAAAAACGTCTACCCCAAAATTCCATCCAGGCAAAAGCATAAGCAGCAAAAGATGCAATAATAATTGGCAGAGTACATGCCGGAAGGGTAATAATAAGCGTATTAATAAAGGCCCGTCCTATACCAATATTACTTATGACATCCCTATAATTTGACAGTGTAAATTGGGTAAAGTTAAATGGGTGTGCCAGGACAGTCCACCACCCCGATGATGCTACATCTGCAGATGGACGAAAAGAAGTAATTAGTAATCCCACTGTTGGAAAAATCCAGATAATTGCTACAATAATTACAAAAAAATGCATAGGGGCATTTATAAAAAAATTATTTTGTTTTGTCTTCATCGAATTGCCTCCTGTTCTCTAAATCGCTGAACATTGATAATAATCATCGGAATAATGAATAAAAGAAGCAGAATAGCAATAGCACTAGCTCTTCCATAGTTTTGGAAAATAAACATCTCTTTATACATCCGATTGGCAATTACCTCTGTTGAAAACCCCCCGTTAGTCATGACATAAACAATATCAAAAACCTTGAGAACATTGATAAACATAGTAGTAGATACAACTGCCACGGTCGGTTTCATTAAAGGCAGAATAATTTTCCAGAAAATCCGTAACTCGTTAGCTCCATCTACACGAGCTGCCTCAAGCAACTCTCTGGGAATTCCCTTGTAGCTTGCAGAAAGAATAACCAGGCAAAATCCGGTCCATATCCATATCCCTACTATGATTAAACAAATATTATTGAGCCATGGTCTTTCTATCAACCAGGGAATAGGCTGGGCTCCCAAAAATGATAAAAAAGCATTTAGAATACCAATTTGTTCACTACCAATTGGCCGGTATGAATATACAAACTTCCAGATAACACCAGCTCCTACAAAAGATATTGCCATAGGCATAAATATTATAGACTTTACTATCGGTTCATAACGGACTCTATCAAGCATAACTGCCATAATTAGTCCCAAAAATACCGTAATTGGGACAAAAAGCGCTATCCATAATAAATTGTTGCGAAATGCAGTTAACATAACCTCATTGGTAAAACAATAAATGTAATTAGCAAATCCGACAAATTTTTCCGACTGGGGTCCAAAAAAGGAAATAATAAGAGTATTTATAGAAGGGTAAATTAAAAAAAACATTAGCACAAACAGGGCAGGGATTACATATATCCATGGGGTATACCAACGTGTTCGCATAATAGTTCAACTCCTTTATGAGCTCTAGCAATAAAAGGTGGTAGATAGTTGATATATATATCAACTATCTACCTCTGTGCTATTTATACAACACTATATAATTTAGACTTAGTCTCTATAAGCATCCAGGGAACTTGTCTCAATCTGCATCAATACGTTTTGTAGGGATTCTCCGCTGACATAATCCAGAATGCCGGTCCAGAAGGAACCAGAACCGACTGCAGCAGGCATCAGATCAGAACCGTCAAAACGGAAGACTGAAGCCTCGCCCAGAAAATCAGCAGCTTTCCGGGTAATATCATCCGGATAAACCATCGGATCAACCTTTTGGTTTGGTGCCAACTTACCCAATTCACCAACCCAGATTTCTTGTGCCGGGGCAGAGGCAACGTATTCCATAAATGCCCGGGCTTCAGGCGTATCGTTAAACATAGCAAGCATATCCGCTGCGCCTAAAGCAGGTGTTCCATATTCTTCTTTAATAGCTGGGAATGGAAAGAAATCAAAGTCTTCCCCAGGCACTAAATCAGGGAAATGCTCCAGGATAAAGCCCTTAATAAAGGTAGCCTGGCGATGCATATAGGCATTGGGCGGATCTGTAAATAACGCATCAGGAGAATCTCCGAAAGGAATGGTTAAAACTGCATTTGGTCCGCCATAGACATATTCGTTACTGCGGGCAATCTCCCCGAATATTTCAAAGGCCTCCATAACAATTTCATTGGTCCAGGCAATCTCGTGGTCAACCCAGGCATCATATGTTTCTGGTGGAGCAATCCTCAGCATGATATCCTCAATCCAGTCAGTGCCCGGCCAACCGCTGGCCGCTCCAGACTCCAAGCCTATAGCCCAGGGGTTATTTCCATCAGCAATCATCTGATCTGATAATTCCATCAGTTCATCCCAGGTACTAGGCACTTCATACCCGGCAGCAGCAAAAGCCTTAGGATTGTACCATACCAAACTCTTTAAATCTGCGGAAATAAAAATAGAATAGAGCTCTCCATTATAAGAACCTAAATCAAGCCATGCGTTTGAATAATTTTCCAGCAAGGTTTCTCTATCCATAAAACTAGCTAGGGAAACTAATTTTCCCTGTTTTGCAAATTCTGCCATCTGGCCGGGATTAGGCATAGCTGAAACGTCCGGAGGATTACCAGCTTGCACTCTTGTATTTAGAATAGCTGGTAAATCCCGTGTACCGGTAAATTCAACCTTAATACCTGTCTCTTCTTCAAATGGTTCTACCATCTTTAAAAAGGCATCTGCCTCAGCACCTGTCCATACACCCATTACAGTAACACTTTCTTGAGCATTTACTGGCATGATTACTAAACATAACAAAAGTATAGATACAAAAAATAAACTAAACTTTTTCAACATAAAAACCTCCTTATTTAATATTGTTGATGTTTACTAAAATGACTAAAAGTTATTGAATAAACGAAAGATGAACACCTCCTTCCCTATTCGATCAATACTTAAAATGTTAGTTGGAAATTGCATTCAATTAAATGAAATACTATTAATTATTGTAAGTATTTCAAGATATAAGATCACAATAAGCAGATTGTTAGTTATTATTATAGACTGTTTTTATATCTAAATGCAAGTTAAATTCCTAAGGGATAGTTTTAAAATATTAATTTCCCCAAAACCATATAATCTCACTTCCTTAATGTTATGTAAAAATTTAAAACATCAATAGTGTTAATAAAATAGCACCACACTACCCCTTCTTTTCAAAAGGAAAAGTTAAGATGCTCATTTTAATGACCATTGAAATGTGTTAATATATTAATTAGATAAAAGTAAATAAAAACTTAATACTTTCTTTAATTTTCATTCTATGTTTATAATCACTTTCCTTCTAAGGAGGTCATATAATGTCACGAATCGTTGTTGTATCGAATCGCCTTCCGGTAACGGTAAAAAAGGAAAAAGATAAACTCTCGTATCAGCAGAGCGTAGGTGGCTTAGCTACCGGTATGTCATCATTCCAAAAAGATTACGAATGTCTTTGGGTTGGATGGCCGGGTTTAGCCAGGGAACAGATAAACGGTGATGAAAAAGAAGATTTGATTAAAAAGATGGATGAAATGGGCAATTACCCTGTTTTTTTATCTCAATCGCATATTGAGGATTATTATAACGGGTATTGCAATAAAACTATCTGGCCTTTATTTCATTGCTTTAATCAATTTACTATTTATCAAAATCATCTTTGGGAAGCTTATAGAAATGTTAACCAAATCTTTTGTCAAACCATTCTTGACATCGTACAGCCTAATGACACCATTTGGATACATGACTATCACCTTATGTTGTTACCGAATATGTTAAGAAAAAGAAGGCCGGAATTGACCATTGGTTTCTTTTTACATATTCCCTTCCCTCCCACTGAGATTTTTCGTCTTCTTCCATGGAGAAGAGAAATACTAGAAGGATTAATGGGTTCAGATTTAATTGGTTTTCATACTTATGATTATGTTCGTAACTATCTTGATACTATCTTGCGCTTAAGAGGATACGAAAACAGCCTGGGTAATGTTAATTATCAGAATCGAATGATTAAAGTTGACTCTTTCCCAATGGGGATTGATTTTAACCGTTTCTACAATTCTTCAGAACAAAAACAAACTATACTAGAAATTCAAAAAATGAAAAAAAACATTACTCAGAAAAAAATTATCATTTCGGTTGACCGACTGGACTACACAAAAGGTATCTTAGAACGGCTGGAAGCATTTTCGACATTTCTGGAAGATAATCCGGAATATTGGGAGAAAGTGACTATGGTTCTGGTAGCTGTCCCTTCCCGTACCGGTGTTCTTCAATACCAGCAATTAAAACACCATATTGATGAAATGATTGGCTATATTAATGGAAAATTTGGTAAATTAGGCTGGTCTCCTATTTCATACTTATATCGTTCATTGCCCTTTCACGAATTAACTGCTTTATACTATATCGCAGATGTTGCACTGATAACGCCAATCAAAGATGGAATGAATCTTATTGCCAAAGAATACGTTGCAACCAAAAAAGATGAAAAAGGCGTTCTCATTCTCAGTGAAATGGCCGGAGCAGGCAATGAAATGGGAGAAGCACTTATCGTTAATCCCAATAACCGCACACAAATCTCCTGGGCTTTAAAGTATGCCTTAAATATGGAAGAAAAGGAACAGAAAAAAAGAAATACAACTATGCAAAGGCGCTTAAAAGAATATGATGTTAAAAAATGGGCAGAAGATTTCAAGGAAAACTTAATCAAGGTAAAAAATGCACAAAAAAAACTTTCTGCCAGATATCTATCACCCAGGAATAGGTTAAAAATTATAAAGCAATACAAAATAAGCAATCAACGGCTATTTCTAATTGACTATGATGGTACTCTTGTTCCTGAGCATTTTAGATTCAAACAGAACAATCCTTCCCAGGATGTCATCAATACAATCAACCTGATTAACCAGGACCCAAAAAATAAGGTAGTCATTGTTAGTGGCAGAGAGAAACAATTCTTAGAACAATGGTTTAAGAATATAAAGATAGATTTGATCGCCGAACACGGTGCCTGGCTTAGAAAAGGTTCAACTAAATGGCAAACTATTGAACCATTAAGGAAGGAATGGAAAGATCAGATTAAACCAATCCTGGAATTGTACACTAACCGTACACCCGGTTCTTTTATTCAGGAAAAAGAATATTCGCTGGTTTGGCATTATCTCAAAACAGACCCGACATTTGGACGTACCCGTGCCATGGAACTCATGGACTCCTTAACCTATCTTACTTCCAATCTGAATTTAGAGGTATATCACGGAGAAAAACTTATCGAAATCAAACCAACCGGAATCAATAAAGGGCTTACTGCTTATCAATGGATATCAGAAAAAGATTGGGATTTTATTCTGGCTATTGGTGATGACTGGTCAGACGAAGTTACCTTTTCTTATCTACCAAATTCAGCCTATTCTATTAAAGTTGGGCAGGGAATTTCTAAATCAAAATACAATATACACTCTTCAACAGAAGTTCGTGCCCTGTTAAAGGAGTTAGCTAGGAAATCTTAATTATTCTCTGCAGCTAGAATAATTATAATACTAAAAAAGATATATTTAATTTAGTCAACAAGAAAAAAAGAGACCTTTATTACAAAAGGCCTCTTTTTTTCTTGTTCAATAATTCTCAGTAAATATCGCACCCGCCTAGCGGGTGGTTTTAAGAACCCCTAAAAGAGTTTTAACTATTTGCTACTTTTTAGCTTTTTTCTTTCGATTTTTTATTTATACTTTAGCTATAATATTTCTTAAGCAATAGTACTTCCAACTTTGGACTTCAGGTGAAAAATTGTCATCTAGCTTATCTTAATCTTTTTATGGTAAAACCATTTTATTTAACCATTACCAGCTTCTTAGAAGGTGGTTTTTTATGGTTAAATAAA
>CAZAJW010000082.1:0-5808 GCA_964485485.1 uncultured Atribacterota bacterium
TTTGCGGAAAAGTGAGAAGCCATAACTAACAAATTAAATGCAATCATTGGACTGATCTTGCCCGAGATAGACTATTAATTATACTTTTTACTTTTTGAATCTTTCCCTTATAGCTAGCGGCTTCTTGAACTATGGATTAATTTCGAGCTCTCGTTCCTCGACTCGGAACTAATCCTTTGTTTGTTGGGCCATTTTATTCATTCAAAACCAATTTAGGCGACCAATAAGTTGCTCATATTTAGTTGATATTTCCTGAAATCTCTCATATGAGCCTTTGAAAAAGCCTACTTTTAAAGGGGGCCAATTTACACCTTGTGTTTTAGCCTCATTAACTAATTCAAAAAATGGTCCACTTTCATTTCCGCTATCCTTATGTTTATATGCAAACCTCCCAGGAGGTCCCCAAACTCTATCGTTTCCATCACTACCAAGATCAGCGTAAACTAATGCAAGAAAGGCTTCGAATCGGTCAAACATGGATTCGTAGCTATTCCCTAAAAATAATAAGTCATCTAAAACAGGTTGAAGAGCTTTGAATAGATATTCGCTTTTGGGAACATAAAAACGTTCATACCCAGGAAGGGTTTTGAATATATTTGTCCTCTCAAGTTCAAGAGCTTCACGAACAACAATCTTGATTATTTCTCTTTCCTTACCGCCACTATAGCTTGGGCCAATTGTCGTGTTAAAAATCGTAAACAAATTTTCATAATTCCCGGATGAAATAGCAGAAATGCCACCAGAATAAAGCAGCAACCAACTTGGATAATATCGAAGTGAGAGCCAAACGACTTTTCCTCCACTATTGGTTTTTTCATCGCTTATTCGTGCCATTATTTTCCTAAGAACTGGTCTATGCTCCTCTGTACCCCAATGTGAAATAAGGACAATTATCGATTGGATATCTTTGATAATTGTTTCGTATCGATTTAGTCTCTCTACAAATTCATCGGTAGTAGCATTAGTTTGTACCGGAAATTGATCATAAGATGTTTTAGATAGAATCTTCCGTATTTCTTTCGTCACCAAGTCATCAAGCCGAATCCTGTAGCGAGAGTCAGGGATATATTTTTTAACTATTTCGATAATGCTTTCTGTGTCATCGTCGCTCATTGTTATAGAGATGCTTGCTGGTGTCTCTATTAATATGTCTTTGTCTTTTTCTGTTTTTTCGATTAAAGAAAAAAGCGTTGGGGCGGTAAATATAAAATCCCCATCACCGTCAATAAAACCAAAATGTGGGGTTTGCCTAGAGTTTAAATCTTTAGCTACTTTTTCATACACATAAGCCATCAACCCATTCGCACAGATTACACCGTCTGTCGTCGCAGCACTCCCTTCAAGTCCTTGTAACAGGTGGCCGGTAAAAACAGAATGTCCAGGTATTGGACCACCTGAATCAGCTACCACTTCGTCTGCTTTACCAGCAGTTATTACTTGGCGTGTAAAACGCTGGAGCATATTTTTTAAAAAACGCATACTACCAGGCCCAGGTGACCGTGTAATTGCTAAGCCGCCATAACATGCATCCATGATGAAAAGCATGTGTTTGGCTGGAATTAAATCTCCGTTTCTTGTCAGTTCATCCCATCTTATTAATGAAGCCAAATTATCTGGAGAACCATCTACGGGAACTAAGTAACCAACTTCACCTCTTTTTCCTGTGTGAGTGTACCCATGGCCCGCAAAGAAGACTAAAATTCTATCATTTTGATCTATATGATCATGTGTGAAATTAAGAAAAGACTCCATTATTGCTAACCTAGTTGCTTTATCATCTGCAAGCAACAGAGTATTTTCTTTTGGGAAATTGAACTTTTCTATTAATATTTTTTGAATTGCCTCGGCGTCATCCCGAGCATATGAAAGGGGTGATTTGGGATAGGTATTTATTCCAACTATCAGTGCCCAACTATTATTATATTTTGGAATGTACATAGTACCTCTATCTCATGCCGAACGAAGATTATATGTTATGTTATAAACCGTGTAGCTTTACTTTTATCTTTAAAACCTACAATTCATTTCTTTGAAATGTCAAGGAAAATAAGGCACATCCATCATGCTTTATAATATAGAAGGAGTAAAATTTAACGTATTAACGAAAATAAAGAAAATCTTAATTTCTTTTTAAAGATAATACTGTAAATGCTAAAGCCTAAAAGCTTATACACATGCCTTTTCCTACACGTGCTCATCAAGTTTAGCAAGCTATTATTTCCATGGATTTTTCTTTAGGGGTGCATTATAAAAGAGGAGTCAAAGGCAAACTTGAACCGGCCACTCAACAAATTCATTTTCTTGACAACAATATATTTCTTTCGTTATATTTTTGTTAGAATTTGAATGCTCAAATCTATCAGAAAACACGGGCAACTAATTAACATTTTATGAATAGTGCTTTATGTAAGTGGAAACAAGAAAGAGATATATTTTTGTGGGTGACATCCATGGTTGTTTTAATGAAACAATAAAATTATTAAATCAGATTAAGCCGACATTAAATGATGTGGTAATAAGCGTTGGGGATTTTGTTGACAGAGGCCCACAAATTTATCGCTGTATAAAATTTTGGCGGGATCAAGGATATAAAGCAGTTCTTGGCAATCATGATGAGAGAATAATAAAATGGGCAGAAGGGGAAAAAGTACCTCAAGGTGATTGTCTGTCTCAAACAATAAGGCAAATTGAGCAACATCCCTATTTGATTGAATACCTTAAGACTCTTCCCACCATTATTCACTTCCCAGAAATAGATGTAGTTGCAGTTCATGCTGCTGTAAATGTTAATTTGAATATATCAGATCAGATCAATGACCCAAAGAATAATAATATTCACCTGAGGGGCAGATTTGTCAGGGAATTAAATGGTTCCTTTTTCTATGTGCCGTTAGATCAAGACTTGGAGTCTGATTTTTTTTGGGCAAATATTTGGTCAGGACCTCAGACAGTGGTGTATGGTCATACACCCATATTGAGTGGGAAGATTAAAATAAGTAATTACGCCATTGGCATTGATACGGCATGTGTCTATGGAGCATCACTTTCTGCAGCAGTCTACGAACCTTATAGTGGCTGGTCTTACTACAAAGAACCCGCCTTAAAATGTTATCTTAAACCAGCACCTAAAGGAAAGCGTACACTTATTTAAACAGCCTATAATCTATAATCCAAATAAGGGATTCAATCGATGATAAACTTAAAACATAATTACTTTAAAATACAAAAGTTCACCATTAATATTATTTTTCCCTGGGGCAGTTTTTGTCTGCTCTTATTAATCCTAACTCCACTTGGTGAGATTTTGTCGATTAGTTTTCGGACAAACCAACTCATCGCACTATGTATATTCTTCATAACATTTTTAGGAGCTAAAATACTTACCTCTGTTTCTAAAAAACAAGAGGAGATGAACCTTACATTTGTTGATCAAAACAATGCACGTGACCTTGCCTTCAAGAAAATACCGAAAAACGGTAGCGATATAAAAATCCTTATTTATACGAGCTATAGTATTTTTTCCAACCTTGAAGCAACATTTTCTAATTATCCAAATTTAGCAAATTCCAGAATTCAGATTTTAGCTAAAGACCCCGATATCCACATCTTAGTTCCTAAAGGCACGTACTCAATTACAAGGAGGCGGCAACTAAATACTGCTCTAGATTCAATTCATAGACATAAAGAAAAAAATAACAGTATAGAGATCCGCTTTTATGCTAACGCCCCTTGGGTTAGAGGGATAAAAATTGATGAGAATTTTATGATATATAGCACCTATACCGATAAAAGCAAAATAGGCAAGGAAGTTGAAGTGGAATATAGTGGAACTTGTACACCTTGGATAGCTATTGATAACAATAGATTAAGTAATCCTTTATCTACTTCAAAACTGTCATCTCTTTTCATAGAGCGATTCAATAATTTATATAATTTGATATGGTCTCATTGCACAAAATACAAAAATCTTATTATCGATTTACAGGGTACAATATACGATAACAAAAAGATAGATAAATTTTTTATTGACCAGCTTCCCAATGAATATATTCAATATATAATTAAGAAAAACAATTTGGAACATAATTCAGAGGACATAAAAAACAAATACCAAGCTCTCGTTAACAATGGGCTATCAGGGACTCAATCAATTTTAAATTCCCTGAATGGTTATTCAAAAAATACCATTTTATTAACAGATTATTTGACATGGAAAGATAGCAAGCTTGATAATTATTCATTTGATATCGATAAAAATCAAGAATTGTGTGATGCATTAACTCTTGCAAAAGAACGGTTCAATCTTTTTGTCTTAACTAATCACACTGCTAAGTTTACAAAACTCTTACTAAGTTCGCTAGGTGTTTTAGATTGTTTTGATGAAGAGAATCTCATAACAATCGACAAGACACTTATACCAAAGCCATCTGACAAATTAAGAACTTCCCTGGTTGAGAAATATAATATCAATCTCAAAAAATCAATTTTTATTGGAGATAGAATAAAAGTGGACCTATCATATATAAAGGACTATTCCCTTGCTGCAATTCATTTAAAGGATTATAAATTCCTTCCTACTCTATTAACAGACCTACAATACCCTGTTGAATGGATAAAAGAACAAAGCTTGAATGAACAATGCTATGAACTTCTATAATCATAGCATAACAAACATCTTTGACCTCTGTTTCAGCTTTAAGATAGGGTGTTGAATCAATCCTTTATAAACTCTGCTCCTAAAGCCCTTGAAGAATACCCTTCATATGATGGGGGTATGAGTTTGGAAGAAACAGAGGTTAAGGAAGCGAAGTCTCCTAGTGATTGTCTTTGATTTTCTCCATCTCCATAAGCAACCCTACCAGCCCCTTGATCTTAAAAGATCGCTTTATTTCAATGGCCCTGTTTGCCTTATCCAGTATCGCGTAGCATTTCGCAAGTTCAAACAGGGATGCTTTAGCAATTTTCTCAGGACTGCTCATCGCCTCCATGGCCCTGAACTGGAGCCCTGTCAGCTGGAGGCCCTAGAGCGCCCGATATTTGGTGAGGACATGCTTGTTTGCTAGTTCAGCTATACGCCGGGACAGCGTAGCTGCAGACACACCAAGATCACAGGCTATTTCTTTTATGCTTTTCCCCTGTGACCTCATATCGAGGATCATCGTTTCATCAATTTCCTTCTTGGGTCTTGGCATATGGTATTTCTCCTTACACTTGAGCATGTTAGCCATGCCTTCATTGTAAGGAGTATACCATAAAACGGCGATTTTAGGAAGTTTTTGACCGCAGGGTAATGATAACAATAGGGTCGCTTTTAGGGGGGCTCCCGGGTCATTGCTTACACCTTTTGTGGGCTTGTGGATCTAACGTTTTTATAAAATCAATTATCTCATTTATTCCCAATTCAATTTTACGTTTCATTAGCGCAGGGTCAATTCTGCCTTCATTTTCTGTAAGAAAAGCAACTAGTGCTCTGTCAATAAGGGCTTCTGTGTTTACTTTTTTCTTAGAAGCCAGCTTGTCTGCCTGGGAACTAAAAAAATCATTGCATAACAAGGTAGAATTTAAAAATAGGTTCATAAACATTTTAGAGATATTTCTCTTGACTAATAAGAAATTTGATACTAAGTTATAAATGTAAAACATAATTAAGCTGATCTAATAACATGATGATAAAATCCGATACAAGTTCAGTAGGTAAAAAAGATAGCCTAACAGCAACCATGGAAGACTATCTAAAGGTGATATATCACTTATCAAAGGAAAAAAGGGCTGTGAGGGTGAAGGATATAGCAAAAAAGCTCGGTGTAA
>CAZAJW010000083.1:0-17123 GCA_964485485.1 uncultured Atribacterota bacterium
GAAAGTGCTAATTTGAAGGGTACTGCAACTAATTAACTTCATCGCAGTTTGACAGAGACGAGCTCCGAAATGCCCGCCAGCTTTTAGCCTCAGCCGTTGGCAACAAGTGTAAAAAGACAGACGACAGACTGATACGATATTGACAAAATTAAAATAAGAAATGATTTAGCTTTATGACAGGACAGTGCAAAATTGATGGAAATTTATTTTGTTTTTTTCTTCCCCCCCGCAAAGAAAGAAGAAAGAAACCCCACCCACATTGCACACATTGCCAAAGCCCCACAAGCCAATGCTACAACCAAAGCTTTGTCAAAGAGTGCAATCTTGCCGACACACCCATGCAAATTTGTTACATTTGAACTTTAATTAAACGAATTTTGAGATTATAAAATATGAGTGAAGACCAAAAGAAAGTATTAGAACAACAACTCTGGAATATTGCCAATACCCTGAGAGGCAAGATGAATGCTGACGAGTTCCGAGATTACATACTCGGATTTATTTTTTATAAATACTTGTCGGAGAAAATGGAGATTTACGCTAATACCATTCTGAAACAGGACAAGATTAAATACCACGATATTCAAGAAAGCACGAAACAAGGCAAAGAATATATTGAAGCCATAAAAGAAGAATCGCTTGAAAAATTAGGTTACTTCTTAAAACCTTCTGAATTATTTGGTGAAGTTGCAAAACGTGGAAACGGTAACGGAAACAAAGACAAAGAAAGTAATTTCATACTCGAAGACTTACAAAAAATCCTGACCAATATCCAACTTAGTACAATGGGAACGGCAAGCGAAGAGGACTTTGACAACCTCTTTGAGGATATGGATTTAAACAGCACCAAACTTGGAAAATCACCCGAAGTAAGAAATGAAATTATTGCAAAGGTGCTGTCGCACCTTGACAAAATTGATTTCAAACTCGAACATACTGAACTTGATGTTTTGGGCGATGCTTACGAATACCTGATTGGACAGTTTGCCAGTGGAGCAGGGAAAAAAGCGGGAGAATTTTACACGCCGCAACAAGTTTCAATGGTTTTGGCTAAATTGGTTACAACAGGAAAGACCAAACTAAAATCGGTTTACGACCCAACTTGTGGCTCGGGTTCGTTATTGTTGCGTGTGGCAAAAGAAGTAAAAGAAGTAAGCAACTTTTACGGACAGGAAATGAACCGTACAACCTACAACCTTGCCCGAATGAATATGATTTTGCACGGTGTACATTATCTAAAATTCGACATTAAGCAAGAGGACACTTTAGAACATCCACAACACATTGACAAACAATTTGAAGCCATTGTAGCTAATCCACCTTTTTCGGCTCAGTGGAGTGCAAACCCATTATTTACAAGCGATGACCGTTTTAGCCAATACGGAAAATTAGCCCCAGGTAGTAAAGCCGATTATGCTTTTGTGCAACATATGATTTACCATTTGGCAGATAATGGAGCGATGGCAATTGTATTGCCTCACGGTGCATTATTTAGAAGTGGTGCAGAACAACACATTCGCAAATATTTAATCGAGGACAAGAATTTTTTAGATGCTGTTATTGGTTTGCCAGCAAATTTATTTTACGGTACACCAATTCCAACGTGTATAATGGTTTTCAAAAAGTGCAGAGAAAACCCCGAAAATGTATTGTTTATTAATGCAGCCGAAAGTTTTGAACGTGGCACACAAAATATTTTACGCCCAGATGATATTGACCGTATTATAACGACATATAGAGAACGCAAAGAAGTTGAAAAGTATAGCAGTTTGGCAACACTTGAATTTATTGCTGAGAACGAGTACAACTTAAATATTCCTCGCTATGTGAACACATTTGAGGAACAAGAAACAATTGATATTGCTACGGTAGCAAAACAATTGAGAAATCTTGAAAAAGAGATGAAAAATACCGATGCTGAACTAACTGCATTTTGCGAAGAACTTAATATTGATACACCATTTTGATTATGATAGAGAAATTGAAAAAACTGCAAGATGACTTGGCAATTGTCGATTTGATGACAAGCAATAAACGTGGTAGTTTGTTGGAAATCCTGCTTAAGGATTTACAATCAGTTAAGTTGCGAATGGAGCAAGATAAAAACCACAAAATGCCACATTTGCACGTTTCATACGGCAAAACCCAACACGCTGCAAGTTATGGTATTCAAAATGGAGAGAGAATTGTTGGTCAGTTGGACAATAAATATGACAAAGTAGTTAAAAATTGGATAACTGATAACCAAACACAACTTTTACAAATATGGGGCGAAATACAAAGCGGAGATAGTAAGGCATATAATTTATCAATCGGCAAATTATAACTATGCAAAAATTACAAGGCAAAATACCGCAAGTAAGGTTTCCAGAGTTTAAAGATGCATGGGAGCATAAAAAATTAAGCGACCTATTAAGCGAAGCCAAAAAGCGAAACAATGATTTGAAATATGGCAAGGACGAAGTCTTATCTGTTTCGGGCGAATTGGGAATTGTAAACCAAATTGAGCATTTAGGCAGAAGTTATGCAGGTGTTTCGGTGCATCAGTACCACGTTGTTGAAGTTGGCGACATTGTTTACACCAAAAGCCCACTCAAAGCAAATCCTTTTGGAATTATTAAACTCAATAAAGGCAAATCAGGTATTGTTTCAACGCTTTATGCTGTTTATAAAGTAAATCAGAAAACTGCTTACGGACCTTTTATTGATTATTACTTCTCGTTAGATGCCAATACCAACCGCTATTTGCGACCATTGGTAAAGAAAGGTGCAAAAAACGATATGAAGATTAACAACGCTTATGTACTGCACGACAGAATATTTGCACCATCAATTTCCGAACAAACTCGCATTGCTTCTTTCTTCACAGTTTTAGACAAGAAAATTGCCGAACTCAAACAAAAGAAAACCCTTTTAGAACGATACAAAAAAGGCGTGATGCAAAAACTCTTTTCGCAAGAATTGAGGTTTAAAGATGAGAATGGTAAAGAGTTTTCGAAATGGGAGAAATTGAGATTGGGTGATAATGCGACTTTCTTTTCGGGAGGCACACCATTAACGACAAAAAAAACATTCTATGATGGTGAAATTCCATTTATAAAATCAGGTGAAATAAATGATGCAAAAACGGAACAATATATATCAGAAGAAGGTTTGAAAAACTCTTCTGCAAAAATGGTAGAAGTAGGCGATTTGCTCTATGCTTTATATGGAGCTACAAGTGGGGAAGCCGGGATTGCAAAAGTTAGAGGTGCAATAAACCAAGCAGTTCTATGTATTAGAAGTGACCGTTACGAGAAAATATTTTTACTTAATTTCTTGCAGTTGACAAAGCAATTAATTGTTGGTACTTATTTACAAGGAGGACAAGGGAATTTATCAGCGGATATTGTGAAGGGATTATTGATACCAACACCTTGCAAACTAGAGCAGAAAAAAATAGCCGAATTTTTAATAGCAATAGACAATAAAATTATTTCAGCAACAACTCAAATTCAACAAACCCAGCAATACAAAAAGAGTTTGTTACAAAATATGTTTATTTAATGGCAAAGCAACCCGAACAAATATTAGAAGAACAATTGGTTGAGCAACTTCAAAAGCTCAATTATAGTTTGGTACTTATCCGAGACGAAAAGGAGTTGATTGCAAACCTTAAAAGCCAGTTAGAAAAGCACAACAATATAAAGTTATCCGATTCAGAGTTTGAGAAAGTGCTGAATATCCTTAGTAAAGGTTCTGTTTTCGAGAAAGCTAAAACTTTAAGAGAAAAACAGCATATTGTAAGAGATAACGGAGATAATTTGTATTTTGAATTTATCCAAACCGACCATTGGTGCCAAAACCAGTTTCAGGTTACGCATCAGGTTACGATGGAGGGCAAATACAAAAACCGCTACGATGTAACTTTGCTTATCAACGGTTTGCCTTTGGTGCAAATAGAACTCAAACGCCGTGGGCTTGAACTCAAAGAAGCATTTAACCAAATAAACCGTTATCAACGCCATTCATTTGGAGCAAGTTTGGCCTTGTTTCAGTACCTGCAAATATTTGTAATTAGTAACGGCGTAAATACAAAATACTACGCCAACAATAGGTTTCAATCATTTAAACAAACATTTTACTGGACTGATAAAGAAAACAAGCGACTTTCAAACATTTTGAACGGTTTTACAAGTGAGTTTTTAGAACCTTGCCACATATCGAAAATGATATGCAAATACATTGTTCTAAACGAAACACAAAAAATACTGATGGTGCTTCGCCCTTATCAGTTTTATGCCGTTGAAGCATTGGTTGACAAAGTAATGCACAGCCGAAGCAATGGCTATATTTGGCACACCACAGGTTCAGGTAAAACGCTTACTTCGTTTAAAGCCAGTCAAATTCTCACCGCTTTACCAAAGGTTAAAAAAGTGGTTTTTGTGGTCGACCGTAAAGATTTGGATTATCAAACAACCAAAGAATTTAACAGTTTCAGCAAAGGAAGCATTGATGGAACGGACAATACAAAAGCATTGGTAAAGCAATTTGCCGATGATACCAAACTGATTGTTACCACCATTCAAAAACTCAATACAGCCATAAGCAAACAGCATTATGTGGCAAAAATGGAAAAACTCAAAGACGAACGTATTGTTTTCATTTTTGACGAATGCCACCGCTCACAGTTTGGAGAAACACACGGACGCATCAATAAGTTTTTCAATAATCCTCAAATGTTTGGTTTTACAGGTACTCCAATATTTGCCGACAATGCCGTTAAAAACGAATTAGGAAAACGCACAACCAAAGAATTGTTTGGCGATTGCTTACACAAATATGTAATTACCGATGCCATAAAAGACGAGAATGTTTTAAAATTCTCTGTTGAGTATGTTGGCAGATACAAACGCAAAGACGCAGCAACAGAAATAGATATTGAGGTTGAAGACATCGACACCAAAGAGTTGATGGAATCGCCTATCCGTTTAGAAAAAATTGCAGACTACATATTAGCCAATCACAACCGAAAAACGCACAATAAAGAATTTACAGCAATGTTTTGCGTGAGTGGCATTGAAACGCTGATAAAGTATTATGATATTTTCCAAAAGAAAAAAGACGAAGGTAAACACAACTTAAAAATTGCCACCATTTTCAGTTACGCTGCAAATGAAGAAGATGCAGACGCAAATGGTTTTATCCCCGAAGAACTTTCGGTTGTTGAAGAACCACGGGCTTTGTATGGTTTACAGGCTCACAGCCGTGAAAAACTGGACGAGTATATTGAACATTACAACAAAATGTTTGAGACAAAATTCTCGACCAAAGACAGCGAATCGTTTTATAATTACTACAACGATATTTCAAAGAAAGTTAAGGAACGGAAAATTGATATTTTGCTCGTGGTAAATATGTATTTGACTGGTTTTGACAGTCCTCCGTTAAATACTTTGTACGTTGACAAAAACCTGAAATATCACGGTTTAATTCAAGCCTATTCACGCACCAACCGAATACTAAACGAGCAAAAATCGCAGGGAAATATTGTAGTTTTCCGCAATCTCAAAAACGCAACAGACGAAGCAATAACCTTATTCAGCAACAAAGAAGCGATTGAGGTTATCATCATGAAGCCTTACGAGGTCTATGTAAAGAAATTCAACGAAGCGTTTATTTCCTTACTAAAAATTACGCCAACTGTAAACAGCGTAAACGAACTGCAAACCGAGAATGACGAATTGGAATTTATCAAAGCATTCAGGGAACTGATGCGAATAAAAAACATTCTCACAGCATTTGCCGACTTCAAATGGCAAGATTTGGCAATGAACGAACAACTTTTTGAAGATTTCAAAAGCAAATACCTTGACCTTTACGACAAAGTAAAAAGCGACCACCAAAAAGAGAAAGTTTCGATTTTGGAAGATGTGGACTTTGAATTGGAACTCATCCACCGTGACGAAATTAATGTTACTTACATCATTCAATTATTGATAAAACTCAAATCGAAAGTACAAAAAGACATTTCACAAACCGAAAAGGAAATTTTCAACTTACTCAACACCGAAGCACATTTACGAAGCAAACGAGAGTTGATAGAACTGTTTATAAAAGCTAATTTACCAGCAATTGAAGACACAGACGATATTCCGCAAGAATTTGAAAAATTCTGGAATGCCGAACAACAAAAAGCATTTAATCAACTCGTAAATGAAGAAAAACTTTCAGCCGAAAGGACACAATCACTGATTGAAGATTATTTGTATGCCGAAAGAGAACCGCTTCGAGATGAAATATTGCAATTGCTTGAAGGCGAACAACCAACACTTTTAGAACGCAAAAAAACAGGTGACAGAATCTTGAAGAAGATATTGAATTTTGTAGATACATTTATAAACGGGATAACAGGACAGTAAAAATCTAATAGATGAATTATTTATGTTGCTATAAAAATAAAAATGGACTGCTTCAATTAAGAAACAGTCCATTTTATTACCCAATTTTAGTCCACTTCGTTCCATGGCATTTAGGGCATGGTGGCAATGTATCAGTATTATCATCTAATCTAATTACTTCGCCACACTTTACGCATTTGTACAAACCCTTTCCGGGTTTTTCACCTGTTGTGTACATAAATTTACTTTTTAAAAAGTTAATAAAAACATTAATACTACTAACTGCGTTTTTTCACCGGACCAACTTTAACTTTTTCAGTTACAGTTGTCTTCGGTCTCTTAGCAGCTTCTTCAGAAGGGACAAACTTTCCGCTTCCTGCATCTCTAACACGAGTAGAAGTTTTACTCATAAGCTCGAATTTTTTAAATTAACACTATGCTTTCAACTTAAAGGACTGAAAGCTTACCCTGAATTTTTTTGTTGATACGACTATTGTATTTTTTTAATTCAACCATATGTATGAAAAACCGTGACAATGCAATACAATTTTTTTTGTCACGGAATCACATACTTAATATTGCAAATTGAAATATGGCAAAAACAATAACATTACAACCGTTAACGAATGAAGCATTAGCAGACCTTTTTCTTGCAATGGCTATGAAAGAAGAGGATAGGCAAAATGCTGAAAAAGCGTTTACAGAGTTTTATAATCGGTATAAGAATTTCCTATTTACAGTTATTAAAAAAGCCTGTAAATCATGGGAGATGTACGGCGAAGAACTAATTGAGACTGTATTTGAAAATACTTTTTTGACAGTATTTGATAAGGCAGAGACATTTTTGAAATTGGATGATATTCCTTTTGAACGCCAAGAAAAAAGAATGAAATCTTGGCTTAGCCAAATTGCTAAAAATGAAATGCTCCAATTATTAAGGCAATACAAAATAGATAAAGATAAGATTGAATATGCAGATGATTTGAGCTTTATTGAAAGAATTGAAAGTGAAACAGAAGAAATTATTTCTGATGATATTTTACTTGCAGAGAAAGCACTTCAAACGCTAAATGAAAGAGATAGAAACATTCTTGTTACTTATTTAATGTATGAAGATGGCAATAAAAAACTTCCAAGCATTGAAATTCAAAAGCTTGCTGATATGTGGGGCGTTTTACCTGATAACATGAGGCAAATAAAGAAAAGGTCGCTTGCAAAACTTGAAATTTTTATTAAAACACATAAAAACAAATAACCATGACAGATAAAAAAAATATTTTCGAAAACGATTTTGAAGATTCTTTTGAAAAGTCATTAAAATCTCTTGGTTATCTTTTTCCGTCAACAGAAAATGAAGTAGATTCATTTGAGGCAAACAATAAATTGGAAGAAATACCAGAGAATTACTGCAATCCAATTGATTTAATCTCGAAATCAAAAATTCATCTACCAACTTCCCAAAATATAATTGACTTTAATAAATCCGTGGATAATCTCGCAAGAGCGGCTAGAAATGGTAGCGAAATCCCTGATGACATTATTAATAAAATGAAAACAGATAGAGACAGGTCGGAAAATGGGGAATAATAGATATGATATAACTGAATTTCGCAAAAAAGAACTTTCGGAATTGGCGGAATTTGTGGCTGATGAGTATTTTCAAGACACACTCGTTTGTCCGCATAGACTAGCAAAGATTTATGGCATATCTACATCCTTCAACGATTACAGGGATTCATTTGATGGCTTATTAGAACATAGGTCCGGTAAATTCCACATTTATTTGAATAGCAACAAGGTTAAACATATCTATGAGCCAAGATTACGTTTCACTTTAGCCCATGAATTAGGTCATTACTTAATTGATGAACACCGCAATGCATTAAGGTTAGGTTTATCGCCTTCTCACCCTTCTTTTACGAACTTTTCGTCAGATAACGAAGTTGAGCTGGAAGCAGATTTTTTTGCATCCAGTTTATTAATTCCTAAATCTCGTTTATTGAAAGATGTGTATCGTAGAAAGTTTTCGTTTGAGATTGTTGAGGAAATTGCTGCAAAATATCAGACAAGTATAACTGCTACTTTGATAAAGTTTGCTTCAATTGGAAATCATCCAATTATGATAATTTGTTCAGTAGATAAAAAAATTAAATGGTTTAAATACAGTGAGGATTTCCCATTTAAATATATTGATGCTTTGCCCGATTTTAAAGTGCCACAAAACACTTCTGCGGGTCGGTTTTTTTATGAGAATGGCGTAAAATGCGAAGGTGAGCCTGATTTGGTTTACGCAGAGGACTGGTTTAAACTTTGGAAAGATGAAGATTATGGAAGGCATTTTAATGAGCAGTGCATATATTCCGATAAAAATAAATTTTTTCTAAGTGTAATATGGGAAAAATAATTTGCCAACCCACAGTCGTAAGCACATTTGCAAGCCCACACGAGCCAACGCTCAAGCCAAAGGCTTGCAAAAGAGCTTCCGCCTCTCCAGCCCGAGTAACCGCCTTTGAGGGCGGTTTTAGGATTGCCCCCGCTCAAAAAAACAAAATAAATTTGTGCTTCGTGGATAGGTTGGTGCAGTTTGATAATGACTTGAAAATAAAGCTAAATGATTGATAAACAGACGTAAAAGAATGAACACCAGTTGCCAACACGCGGTATAGTTAATTGCCAGTGCAGTGGGTATTCGAGCGGCACAGCTCGTATCAAAAGTAGTTGTAACTTGATAGGTAAGTGCTTCGTAATCGGCAACTAACCATACCGCCAAACGTTGTGTGCCATGCAAAAAGAGCCAACGCACATTCAAGCACATTTGGTTTTTGCCGACACGCAAAGCCCAAACGAAAACCAAAAGAGCTTGAATTTTTGCCAACGCTCGACAAAAAATATAGAGACTGAAAATGAAAAATGAAGCTCATGCAAGAATTAAAATAAACCAACTGCTGACAGAAGCGGGATGGAGATTCTTTGACAATGAGGAAGGAAAAGCAAACATTCTGCTTGAAAACCATGTGAAAATTACCCAAAATGAAATTGACGCATGGGGCAATGACTATGAGAAAACAAAAAATGGTTCTTTAGACTTTTTACTAGTTGACAGTAACAATAAACCAATTTGTGTTCTTGAAGCCAAAAAAGAAAGCTTACATCCTCTCGTTGCAAAAGAACAGGCAAGGAAATACGCAAAGACAGTTGGTGCGAGATATGTAATTCTTTCTAATGGAATCGTTCATTATTTCTGGGATACGACAAAAGGAAATCCAAAACCGATTTATAAATTTCCTTCGCCTGAGGAAATTGGAGCAATTAAAAACTGGAATCCTGACAGAAATTCACTTGCAAACGAGGAAGCAACAGTAGACTATATCGTCAAAGTACAAATGCCTGACTATGCAGAGAAACCTGAATGGAACGGAAGCATAGAAGCAAGTAAAGATTTTATATGGTCAAATCGACTAAGGTTTTTAAGACATTATCAATTAAAAGCAATTCAAGCTTTACAAGGTGCAGTAGCTAATGGAAAAGACAGATTCCTTTTTGAAATGGCTACAGGAACAGGTAAAACACTGACTTCTGCTGCTGTAATAAGATTGTTTTTGAGAACACAAAACGCAAGACGTGTTTTGTTCTTGGTTGACCGTTTAGAACTGGAAGACCAAGCATGGAAAGCTTTCACTGAGTATTTAAAACCTGATTACACAACTTTCATTTTCAAGGAACATAAAAGCGATTGGAGAAAATGTGACATTTTGGTTACGACCATTCAATCATTGATGCACAATGATAAATACAGATACGAATTTTCACCAACTGACTTTGACCTCTTAATTTCTGATGAGGCACACCGTTCTATCTCAGGAAATGCAAGAGCAGTCTTTGAATATTTTCATGGCTACAAATTAGGATTGACCGCCACACCAAAAGACTATTTAAAAGGTGTTGACCCTGAAAAGGTAAAAGAAAACGACCCAAGAGAAATTGAGCGGAGAATGTTGCGAGACACCTACTCAACCTTCGGTTGTGAGGGTGGTGACCCAACTTACCGTTATTCCTTGATTGATGGCGTAAAGGATGGGTATTTGATTAACCCAAAAGTTCTAGACGCACGGACTGAAATCACTACTCAGTTACTTTCTGATGAAGGTTATGCGGTTGTTGTGCCTACCGAAGAAGGAGAAGAAATAGAAACTTTTGTTTCTCGTGATTTTGAAAAGAAATTTTTCTCGGAAAAGACAAACAGCATTTTTTGTCAAACCTTTTTAGAGAATGCTTTGCGTGACCCGATTACCAATGAAATTGGCAAGACCATCATTTTTGCGGTAAGTCAAAACCATGCTCGCAAGCTAACTGAAATGTTTAATGAGTTTGCAGAGCAACTATTCCCTAATAAATACAATTCTGATTTTGCTGTTCAGGTAACTTCTCAGGTTGGAGATGCTCAACAAATGACCATCAACTTTACCAACAACAACCTAAGCGGAAAAACCACTTGGTTAGAAGGTTATAAATCTTGCAAAACAAGAGTTTGCGTTACAGTTGGCATGATGACAACAGGATACGATTGTCCTGATTTATTGAACATCTGCATGATGCGTCCGATTTTCAGCCCTGCTGATTTTGTTCAAATTAAAGGTAGAGGAACACGCAAAAACACATTTGAATACAAGTTCAAAAACGAACTAAACGAAGAAGAAATCATTCGTCATGACAAGGAAATTTTCAAGCTGTTCGACTTCTTTGCCAACTGTGAGTATTTTGAAGAAAAGTTCGACTATGATGAAAAATTAAAATTACCCCAACCCAAAAAAGGAAACGGTGAAGGCGGTGACGGTGGTGTTGACATTGATAAATACACCACGTTTCAACCTGACCCCTTATTGAGTTTGGTTGAAGAACCAATTGGTCCAGAAGGAATGCGGATTGATAGAGAACTTTTTAGAAAGTTTGAAGACCGCATTATCATGGATGACATAATCAAAAAGAATGTAGAGTTAGGAAACTGGGAACAAGTGGCAAGCCACATTCAACAAGAGATTTTTGACAAACCACATGAATACTTCAATCTCGAAAAGGTTAGGAAAGCTGCTAAAATTGACAGAAAGGTTTCCATTCGAGAAGTGGTAGAAAAAATCTTTGGCATTATCCCAAAATTTAAATCCAAAGACGAACTACTGGAAGAAGAGTTTGACAAGTTTATTTCTATTTACCCACCAGAGGAAGATGTAAACCTAAGAGCGTTGAAGTACTTTTTTAAGGCTTACATAGTTGACCAAGACATTCGAAAAATCATTGAAACCAAAGATTTTCATGCTTTGCAAACTAATCCAACACTTACCATTACACAATTTAAGGCTGTTGCCAACAAGTATAGGGAAGTGATTCCTATTTACATTAAAGATTACATCAATTTAGAGCGATTCGCTGCTTAACAAAAGGAATATATGTTAGATAAACAAACGAAAAGAAGAATAGACGATTGCAGAGATATTCTCGTAGGTAAACTACCCGACCCGAAAGCACAGATTGAGCAAATTACCATTGGCTTGATTTACAAATTCATGGACGACATGGACAAAGAAGCTGTTGAATTGGGCGGTCAGGCTAAATTCTTTTCAGATTACAAAGTGCCAGATCCTGAATTTCCAAACGACCGAAATAAGGATAAAGTCATTGAGTTCAGCAAATACGCTTGGGATAAGTTGATGCACCCCAAAGTGACAGCTAATGAAATGCTCACGCTTTATTTGGAAGCTATTGAGGGGATGGAGAAAAACCCAAATATTCCCCAACTGTTTCGAGACATATTCAACAATGCTTATTTGCCTTACCGAGACCCTGAAACATTAAAAATGTTCCTGAAAACTATTGGTGAATTTGAATACACACATAGTGAAAAATTGGGTGATGCATTTGAATACTTGCTTTCAGTAATGGGTTCGCAAGGTGATGCTGGACAATTCAGAACACCTAGACACATCATTGATTTCTTGGTGGCTATTGTTGACCCTGACAAAACCAATTCCATCCTTGACCCTGCTTGTGGTACGGCTGGTTTTTTGATTTCTGCATACAAACATATTCTGCTCAAAAACTCAAAGGAGAATAGACTTGGATTGGATATATACGAGTATAATAAACTGGAAAAGAAGCCTTTCAATAACCTAGGTGACCAATTAACTCCAGACGACCGAAAAAATCTCATTCAAAATTTTACTGGCTATGATATTTCTCCTGACATGGTTCGTTTGAGTTTAGTGAATTTGTATTTACACGGATTCAACACGCCAAATATTCACGAATACGACACATTAAGCAGTGAAGAAAGATGGAACGAAAACTTTGACGTGGTATTAGCAAATCCACCTTTTATGAGTCCTAAAGGTGGTATTAGGCCACACAAAAAATTTACAGTTCAAGCCAACAAAGCAGAGGTTTTATTTACGAATTATATTTCAGAGCACCTTAATGTTGATGGTAGAGCTGCTATTATTATACCAAACGGTGTAGTATCAAATGGTCAAACAGCATTTAAGCAAGTACGAACCGAGCTTGTAAATCAGAACTTGATAGCTGTGATTAGCTTACCTAGTGGTGTTTTTAATCCTTACTCACCAATTAAAACAAGTGCCTTAATTCTAGATAAAAAATTGTCAAATAAAACTAGTGATGTCCTCTTTATAGAAATTGAAAATGATGGTTATGATTTAGGAGCCCAAAGGCGGCCTATTTCAAGAGATGATTTGCCTGAAGCCTTAAAAGTTTTCAATGTTTTTAAGGAAATAATTGAAGAAAAGAAACAGATTGAATTATCCGATTTTGGCATCAAAACATTACTTGTAGATAAGTCTATAATACTTTCCGAAAAGGATGTTGCCTTGGTCTCCAATCGCTACGGTGAATCAAAGGAATTAAATTCAAAATATGATGTCGTTCCTCTTGGCGATGTACTAGATTATGAGCAACCCACTCCGTATATAGTTTCTAGCGTTGATTATGATGACACGTATCCAACGCCTGTTTTGACCGCTGGTAAAACTTTCATTTTAGGTTATACGGACGAAAAACATGGGATATTGAACAAAGATTTACCAGTTATCATATTTGATGATTTTACTACTGCAACAAAACTTGTTGACTTTCCATTTAAAGTTAAGTCATCAGCAATGAAAATTCTTCATGTAAAAAAGGATTTGGCAGACGTTGAATATGTTTATCATGTGATGCAAAATATTGATTTCGATAGCACGGAACACAAGCGTTACTGGATATCGCAGTATTCAAAAATTTTAATCCCCTTACCTCCTTTGGATGTTCAAAAGCAAATTGTTAATCAAATCAAGGCAGTAAAATCTAAAATTGAAGAACACGAAAGTATTATTGAAGATTTGAAAACCAATATTAAAGGCATTATTAACGATGCGTGGGGTTTGGAGTAAGCTATGGAATCATTTGAACAATATCATCATTACAGTCAAAATCTTTTGCTCGCACAGCATGAGGTTTCAGAGATTATCAAACATAATTTGACAAGAGGTGAAGTTCGTGAAGATTTCATCATTCAGTATTTGAACAAATCTATTCAAGGTTGTGATGGATTTTTAAAACGTGGCTTCATTAACCTTGGAGAAGAAGAACAAAGCGGACAAGCCGATATTCTATTGGTCAAAAACTTTGCTGAATTAATTGATTTAGGGAACAGAGGAAATGTAATCGTAAATCCCGAAGACTGTTCAATGATGGTTGAAGTAAAAAGCACTTTGACAGGCACGTACTTAAACGAATTGAACGTAGAAGCCCAAAGGATAAAAGCAGCAAATCCAAACATAGTTTGCGGAATGTTTGCCTACAAATCCGAATTGGAAAAGAAAACAATCATGAAACGTTGTGGGTACGATTATGATTCGGCTACCAAAACCTATTTTGATTCAGTTAGAGAGCCTTCGCCAATCTTCTATCCTTACATTGACTTTATTCTGCTCTTAGACAAAGTTGAAGAAGATGAATCAGAAGAAGATTTGGAAATGCAAGGACGAAATCAACTATTCATGAGAAAAGGACTTGAATTGGACAAAAGATATTTTAAAGGAACTTACGACCCAGTAATAAGAAATCTTGTTGGACTCGTAAGAAGTTTATTAATCAGATAATAAAATAAAATGCCCACGCTTCGCATCCATACACATTTGCAAGTTGCTCAAAGCAGCCGCACAAACCAAAACTTGCCAAAGAGTATGGTTGCCCCACCGCTGACGAAAAAGAAAAAGCACGGGCACACAACAATGGCTATACGTAATGCGGGCGAAAGTGCTAATATGAAAGTAATTACATTAAATAAACTATCTGCTAAACGGAAAGTGAAGTGCCTTGAAATCCCGCACTACGCATAGCCGAGACCGTTATATGCCATTTAAGAAAACACTTTAACAAATAGAATATGATTGACAACGAAAAGAAAATTTGCATTTTGGGCGCTGGTGGATTCGGCAGAGAAGTGCTATGTTGCTTGGTAGACGGAATTGCAACAACAAACCTTAAAATTGAAGAAATCGCTTGCTTTATGGTAAGTGACGAGCATTTTAAAGAAAATAAAATAATGGGAGTTGATGTAATTCCACAATCAAAGTTTGACCCTGCCTTATACAATGTAGTGGTTGCAATTGGTGACCCTGTCTCAAGGAAAAGAGTTGTTGACAGTTTACCATTGCAAACAACATACACCACTATTATTCATCCAAGTGCAGTAATTTCTGAATGGGTAAAAATCGGTGAAGGAAGTATCGTTACAGCTGGAACGATTTTAACCTGTAATATAAAAATTGGCACGCACGCCCATTTAAACTTACACACAACTATTGGACACGATTGCATAATGGGGGACTTTTTCACAACAGCCCCAGCGGCTAACATAAGTGGCAATTGCCATTTTGGAGACTGTGTATATTTTGGGACAAATTCAGCTGTAAGACAAGGAGTGAAAATTTGTGACAACGTGACGATTGGAATGGGTGGAGTTGTAGTTAAAGACATCACTGAAGAAGCCTGACTTGTCCGTTTTAGGTCAGCAGGTTCAGTTTTTGCAAAAAATCAGATGTAATTACACTCATTTTTGCACGTATTCTTATTTCTTCATCATTAATTTTATTGATTAGTCGTCCATCGGTCACTTTTTTGGTTTCAGTCAAGAACTTTTTGATGGAAACCTTGGTTTGCAGCTCTACATGCTTTGATACAACTAATGCCATAAAGCATGTGACTAAATGGAGTTGGATAGCATCTGGGCTAAAGTGATATATTGGTCTTGTTTGCAGATCGTGCTTTGATACCCTAAAGGCTTGTTCAATTTTATAAAGCTCGTGATATCGTTGAATGATAGTTTGATTATCAGCCACATCTTCATCAAGGTTTGTGTAATAGCCTTTAATGCCAAGGAGCTTTTTGGTTTTATCAATGAGTTTTTGGTTGAGCTCGATTTTCTCGCCTTTGGTTGTGGTAAATTTTAATTTTTTGCCTTTACCTGGATTTTCTATAATATCCATTGCTTTTTTAATTTGCTTCTCCATCTCATATTTATCTTTTCTATACCTCAAAGAAGAAAAGCTGCAAATTAGATAACCGAGTTTTGTCTCAAATCTAATGCTATAACCATCCTCTCGGGTAATTTGCCTGTCTATTTTATCAATAAGTGAGTGCGATAAATTACCCATTCTTGCCCCAACAATATAGTGGAGTTTATTTTCCACCAATTCTTTGATGTTGACGGCACTTATCATAGCCGCATCGGCAACAATGGTAAATGTTTTTATGCTGTGTTTAGCAATGAGTCTTTTAACAGAGGGTATGAGTGTATGTCCTTCAAAGGTGTTGCCTGTAAATATTTCATAAGCAATCGGAAAGCCTTCTTTGGTAACCATCAAGGCTACTAGAATCTGTGGCTGTTGAGATTTGTTGTCTTTTGAAAAACCCATTTCACGCAGCTCATCTGCAGTAAATGTTTCAAAATAGAGGGTAGTTACGTCGTAAAAAAGCAAATCAAATTTAAAGTCGTAATGATTCTTAGCGTATGATATAGTATTGTTCTCAACAACTTCTTTAATCTTCTTCCACTGCTCTGTAAACTCATAATAGCGTTGTCGCCTATGTGATATGCCAAAGTAATCTTTCAAAAGCTCTATGGAGCGGAGCTTTGAAGCTGGTTCTACAATACGAATAATGGCTAAATCAACCAACAATTGATTGTTCAACGCATCGAAGCCGATTGTCTTCATCAGTTTGCTTAGTACTTCGTATAAAAAGGTGTAATAAATGCCAATGAACTCAGCTTGATTTAAATTAAGAAGACGGGCAGTGGTATTTTCTTCGAACAAGCTGATTTGTTTCGATAATTGTTGGATGTATTGTTTAGCGATTTGCAATAAATCAGATTTTTCTTTTTCATTGCGAGCTGTTCCTATATGTTTTACGATTATACGCTTGCGGTTTTCAATCTTATACACCTGTATGGAAACGGAATTTGAAGTGTACTGAATTTGACGAATTTTGTACATTTTAACCCATTAGGTCAGCAAAATACGATTTTTATGAAAATAAAAACCACATATTCAGCGTATTAAAAATTAGAAAATTTTAGGCGGACAAGTCAGGATATCCTTTGTCATCTCCATGACCTCCTCGGGAGTGAGTTCTTCGGGTTTTTCCTGCTTCACCTCCTCCTTTTCATCCAGGCGGCGAAAATGGTTCACG
>CAZAJW010000084.1:0-2187 GCA_964485485.1 uncultured Atribacterota bacterium
GTAATGTTACAAAAAAAACAGATTATGTAGTAGTAGGAAAAGAACCAGGCCAAAAATACCAGAAAGCAAAGAAGATGAATGTCAAGATAATTGAGGAGAAGGAATTCATAAAGATGTTAAAAAACTAATCTTTAAGTAAATGAAACATGATATTTTTTTGTCTGGATGCCTAATAATGAAGGACAGGGGAATGAAAAGGAGTAATTATGACTGACAAAATCATTGGGAAAAAAGATGTAGAGTATGTAGCGAAATTAGCTAAGGTGAGGTTAGATGAATCACAAAAAGAACGATTCCTAAAACAATTGAATGATATCCTCTCTTATTTTAAAAAATTAAATGAACTGGATACTGATCAGGTTGAACCTACCTCTTATATTCTCCACTCTTCTAATATGTTTCACGAAGATATTGTTAAGCCATCTTTACGGCATGAAACAGTCTTAGGTTTGACCCAATATAAAAAGAATGGTTATTTTAAAGTACCCAGGATATTGTAGATAAGTAAGTAGATAATAGAGAAGAATCATAATATTCAAAGAAATAGGGGGAAGGCTATTGCAACTGAATGAACTAAAAGTGACAGCATACCTTGAGAAAATAAAACAAAGAGAGATATCGGTAGAACAGGTAATCAGGCATATATTTCATCAGATTGACCGGGTTGATCCAACATTAAAAGCTTTTTTGGCTATGAATCGCGAATCAGCCTTCAGTGAAGCGATAAAAATGGATAAAATAATAAAAGATGGTGATAATATACCAACTTTAGCTGGTCTACCTGTAGCAGTAAAAGACATCATTTGTACCCAGGGTATTGAGACTACCTGTGGCTCAAAAATATTAAAGGGTTTTATTCCACCTTATAATGCTACGGTGATTGAGAAAATCAAAGATGCAGGAGCGATCATTATCGGTAAAACAAATATGGACGAATTTGGTATGGGATCATCAAACGAAAATTCTGCATTTCAGGTTACACTTAACCCATGGGACACCAGCCGTGTACCCGGTGGTTCCAGTGGTGGTTCAGCAGTAGCAGTAGCAGCAGATGAAACACTGATAGCTCTTGGTACAGATACTGGTGGTTCTATCAGGACCCCAGCTTCCTTTTGTGGAATTGTGGGGATGAAACCTACCTATGGTAGGGTATCCCGTTATGGTCTGATTGCTTATGCCTCTTCTTTGGATCAGATTGGCACATTAAGTAAAAGCGTGCAAGATGCAGCAATAATGATGAATGTTATATGCGGGCATGACTTAAGGGATGCAACATCTGCTGACATAACGGTTCCAAATTTTATGGCTGCATGTAGGGAAGGGATACAGGATTTAAAATTTGCAGTTCCCCGTGAATTTTTTAAACAAGGCTTAAATAATGAGGTAAAAAATGCTGTAATGCAAGCGATTACGACCATTTCTCATTTAGGCGGAAAAGTTGAGGAAATTTCCTTACCCAACATAGAATATGCCTTACCTACTTATTATTTAATTGCTATGGCAGAAGCAAGCTCTAATTTGGCTAAATTTGATGGAGTACAATATGGTTTGCGTGTAAATGATTATACTGATTTAGAAGAAATGTATCAAAAGACAAGAACTGTTGGTTTTGGTCCTGAAGTGCTGCGGAGAATTATGCTGGGAACCTATGCCCTGAGTTCCGGATATTATGATGCCTATTATTTGAAGGCACAGAAGGCAAGAACTCTGGTAAAGAAGGATTTTGACCAAGCCTTTCAGAAATATGATATTTTGTTATGCCCTACTTCACCAGTCCCTGCTTTTCGAGTAGGAGAGAGGGTTGATGATCCATTAACTATGTATTTAACAGATGTCTACACCATGCCTGTAAATTTGGCAGGTTTACCTGCCTTATCAATGAATTGTGGCTTTACCAAAAAAGACCATTTACCTATTGGGTTGCAATTAATCGGGAGATCTTTCCAGGAGGAAAATATATTTAGAGTTGCCTACAATTATGAGGTACAATTAGGTGGAAATGCTTTACAAAAACCATCTCTCTAAAAATTACAATTTTATGGATTAGAATATGATTATGTTTCATAATGTTGTTGTAAATTATCGTATAAAACTAATAAGAATGTATTTGTAAAATAATATGGGGAAATGATTATGCAAGAAGATATTGTCATCGGTCTGGAAATTCATGTTCAGTTGCTAACGAAA
>CAZAJW010000085.1:0-1942 GCA_964485485.1 uncultured Atribacterota bacterium
TTTTGGTATTTCTGACCTGGCTCTTTGCCCAAAACCAGGTAATCTGTTTTTTTTGTAACATTACCGGTCACTCTTCCCCCCAAGCGTTCTATTGCGTCTTTTGCTTCCTCCCTGGTGAAATTTTCCAATGTACCGGTTAAAACAAACTGTATTTCTCTTAATGTCTGTTTTTCAGCAATTTTTTCTTTAGAAATAAGATTTACACCGGCATTTTTTAATTTTTTAATAATTTGTAAATTTTCTTCTTTCTTGAAAAACAAAACGATACTTTCGGCAATTTTGGGTCCGATTTCTGAAATATTCACTAAATCTTCACTATTTTTGTCTTGTAAATCGAATATATTATCGATCTTTTGGGCAAGTAGCTTTGAGGCATAATTACCTACATATCGAATGCCTAAGGCAAAAATCAAGTTTGACAAAGGTCTCTTTTTGCTGTTTTCAATTGCTTTTATTATATTTTCCGAAGATTTTTCTGCCATCCTCTCCAGTTTTACTAAATCTTCTTTTTTAAGATAATACAAATCAGCGAAATCTTTGATTAATTTTTTATCTACCAATTGCTCAATCAGTGCTGACCCCAGGCCATCGATATCCATTGCCTGCCTTGATACAAAATGTTTAATCCTTTCCTTAACTTGAGCGGGACAGGAAATATTATTACAGCGGGAAGCTACTTCTTCAGCAAGTTTTATCACCTCTGAACCGCAAACAGGACACTTTTTGGGCATATTAAATATTTTTTCTTTTCCACTTCGCTTTTCTTTGATTACCTTTACAATTTCAGGAATTACTTCACCAGCTTTTTGGATTAACACAGTATCCCCAATCCTAATATCTTTTCTTTGAATTTCATCTTCATTGTGCAAAGTAGCTCTTTGTACCCTTGATCCTGAAATGACAATCGGTTTCAATTTTGCAACAGGTGTCAAAGTCCCTGTCCGACCTACTCCTACTATAATATCCTCTACAACTGTTGTCATTTGCTCTGCTGGAAACTTATATGCAATTGCCCAGCGTGGGCTCCTTGAAGTTGAACCAAGCCTTTCTCTTAAGGCCAATTGATTAACCTTAATAACCATACCGTCAATTTCATAATTCAGTTCATTCTTTTTATTTTTCCAGGATTTACAATAATCAATAGCTTCCTCTATATTGTCAAATTGTTCAATATGTGAGTTGACTTTGAACCCGGCCTTTTTTAAAAATTCTAATACCTCCATATGTGTTTCAAAATCATGTTCTTCCGGAAATGTTGCTTGATAAATAAAGGTATCCAGTTGTCGCTTTGCCGTTATTGAGGAGTCTAATTGGCGAACCGAGCCGGCAGCTGCATTGCGGGGGTTTGCAAATAAATTTTCTCCCTTTTCATTTCGTTCTTCATTAAGCTTTTTAAAACTCTCCCTATTCATGTAAACTTCACCGTAAACCTCAATCCTATTCATATGATTATATTCTCTTAATTTTAGTGGTATACTGTTAATAGTCCTTAAATTTTGAGTTACATCTTCACCAACGAAGCCATCTCCCCTGGTAGCACCACGTTGGAGAATGCCATCTTCATAGACGAGGGCAATCGCCAATCCATCAATCTTTAATTCAACTATATAATCAAAATCTTGTTGAGAATAATTTTTCTTGATTCTTTGATCAAAATCCAATATCTCCTTCTCAGAAAAGGCGTTGGATAAACTTAACATCGGTACTAGATGTCTGGCTGTTTTAAATTCTTCAATTGGTTGTGCTCCGACCCTTTGAGTAGGAGAATCGGAAGAGATAAACTCGGGATATTTTTGCTCCAAAGTCATTAATCTCTTTAATAATTTATCATATTCATGATCTGAAATAATGGGCTCATCTAGAACATAATATTGATAATTATGTTTTCTGATAACCTCTCTCAATTTATTAATTTCATTTTCTATTTCTTTTTTACTGTTTG
>CAZAJW010000086.1:0-2173 GCA_964485485.1 uncultured Atribacterota bacterium
CAGAGAAAAATGACGATTATGTAAGGTTTGTTTCCGGAACAGAGCAGCTTGATTACTCAAGTTTGATTGATCCTTTAGGCTTTTCTATACCTGAAGCAACAGAAGATATGTTTACCGTTAAAAGAGAGGTGAATGAGATATTTGTCGGGTATCTTAAGAATGAAGAAAATATATTAATCGAAGGCCCAATGAAGGTTGGAAAAACCAGGCTGGTATTTGATGAATTAAGAAAATTAAAAAATTACTGTGTGTTCTCTTTAAAACAAGAGTCTTTTTCTCAAATCAACAAATTAAGTATCTCTCATACTTTTAATCAGGAAAAAAGGAAACTAATCTGGTTTATTGACGACCTTCAATACTTTTCAAACATTGAAGATGTGCTCTGGACAATGTATGAAAAACTGACAACTCATTTAGGCGCTATACAAGTAATTGCTACCTTGCGAACAGATATCGATAAAGAGGTGAAATCCCAGCTTATTAAGTATATGACAAGGCTTAAAGTGAAAAAATGGTCGGAAAAAGAAGGGTATATATTTTCGAACCATTATGGATATGATATGAAAAAATTTGATGGGACTCCTTTCTCTTTGATCAAACGTATCGATAAAATGAATGATCTTTATGAATCATATGTAAGAAACAAAAAATTGAATCGTGTTTATGTCATGCGATACCTAACCCTTTTGAAGGAGTTTTTAGCATTAGTACAATATGATACGTTAAAAGATACTTACCTTTATTTGAGGGAAAATGCCTCATTAGATGATTTTGAGGTGGCGCTTTTTAGATTAGAACAAGCTGGATTCTTAGAAGGGAAAAGCCACTATGTTTCTTCTTGGGAGCCTTACCTCGAAGAAATTGTAAAAGAAAGAGGTTATAGTCTATCTCATATGGATTCTGATATGGATAGACTGCTACATATGTTTAAGGATAACAGGGATTCATTAAGACTACTCATTCTTGGTTGGTACTCTTATGACAAAAAAAGATTTCGCAGAGGTATAGAATGTCAAAAAACTATAATTACTTATGAAAAAGACCCTAATATGAAAGCAATTGCATACGATAGTTGGGGGACTGTACTTGGTGAATTAGGTAATTTAAAGAAAGATGAAGATTCATATCTTGAAGCCTGTAAAAAATATGCATTAGCCATTAAATATAGAGAAGATTTTACAGAAGCCTATCATGATTGGGGGACTGTACTTGGTAAATTAGGTCATTTAAAGAACGACGAGAATTCATATCTTGAAGCCTGTAAGAAATATGCATTAGCGATTACATGCAAAGAAGATTACCCAGAAGCCTATTATAATTGGGGACTAGTACTTCAAACATTAGGTCATTTGAAGAACGACGAGAATTCATATCTTGAAGCCTGTAAGAAATATGCATTAGCGATTACATACAAAGAAGATTTTGCAAAGGCCTATTATAATTGGGTGATCGCACTTATTAACTTAAGTGCTATCAAGAAAGATGAACAAATCTACTTAAATGCATGTGATACATTTCATTCTCTCGTTAATTATTATAATCTTAAGGAAGATAAAAAGATAATTAATATTATTTTAAGGGCGTTCCAAGAAAAATTTATAATTGATATCTTGAATGAAGATTGGGAAAAAGCTATTTCTTTTGCTGAATTCATTAATAAAAAAATATTACGATCCAGAAAAGGTGAATTTTATAATCTGACATCAATTTATATTTTCGGAATATCAAAAATGAGAGGTGATACATTATCAAAAAAAGAAATTAATTTGCTTAGAAACAGAAAGGGTTTGATGAAAGAAACAGATATTGTTATTGATGCTATAATAGAGAACAAATATCCGGAATATAATCTTGATGAAATTCCTGATAATGAGTTAGCTTTAAGGGGTGCTGTTTATTTAGCAAAAGGTATAACCAAGAATTCTTAGGCAAGATTATCAAGCCAAGCTTCTAAGATATCGGCTCTCATATCCTCAAATCGAATGTTACATGCTTCTAAATAGAATAATACCTCCTTTAAAATAAGGGTAACAGCTTAATACAAACCATTCATAAACTCCTCTGAATTGACTTGACTTTTTAGTGCTTTCAATCACGCTGTTCTTTTGATTTTTTCCCTCATGGTCTGCGCTGGTTCACTTTTAAGTTTTTCCCCACAGGGTCGCTTCACTAA
>CAZAJW010000087.1:0-1813 GCA_964485485.1 uncultured Atribacterota bacterium
TCACTGCATCTCCAAAGTTCAATCCTAATACATCGAATACTTTCTTTGATTCTTTATAGAACCTATCTTCTACTCTTATACTAGTTTGTCTTCTCATATGATCGCCTCAACTAAATAATACTGCATTTGGAGTATGATGTCAAGGGATTAAAAACACTATACAGTATCGTGTATCGAATATCGAGCCAAAATACAAATACAATAATAGGATTAAAGAAAATACTGTTATCAGTTTTCTCCTCTCCCCTCTGGGAGGGTCAGGGTAAAGGGGATGAAATAAAAGAAGAATAAATCCTTTCCTACAATTAAAAAAATATTGAGGATATAACAAGATTTATTTTGATTAAAAACCCAATGTCTTTCTTAGGGTAGACTGATACTTCAAAAAATCAGAAAGAGCAAGTTTCCCTAATTTTCTTTCAATTATATTTATTTTAAGAGTTTGTATTATTCCAGTTATTAATGATGGAAATTTTAAGCCAGCTTTTTGCCATTCCTTTATTTTTGTGTCACCAGGCAATATTCTCTCAGTATTACTGGTAATTGCTGCAATTATTATTTCCTGTCTGTTATTATGGTAACATTCATCACTTATAATTAATGCTGGCCGTTTTTTTACTCCGGAACCTTCAGAAAAAATAACATTAACCAGAACAATATCCCCTTGATTATAATTCATTATAAGCCTCGTCTTTGTCGTTGTCCCATATTTCTTTTAATTCAGGAGAAATCTGGCTGGTCATTAATTGCAATTGTTTTTCTTCAGATTCCCTTTCTAAACGTTCTCGAATACTGGTTAGAACGTATTCTTTTATAGAAGTACCATTTAGAGTTGCAAATAACTTTATTTTTTGGTGTTCTTCTGGGTCTATATCAATACTAAGTCTATTTCGAGCCATATTGTATTTCATATTTCTCACCTCTGATATAAAAGATACAACATTTATTCTTTTGTGTCAATGTTGGAGTGGCACATTCACCCCCACCTTTATCCTCCCCCATCAAGGGGGAGGAATTGAGAAGAGCTAATCCATCCCTCAAGGGGGAGGAATTGAGAAGAGCTAATCCATCCCTCAAGGGGAGGAATTGAGATAGGTTGATAATATCCTCAAGGGGGAGGATAAAAAAGAAGAGTAAGTCTATTCCTCAAGGGGAGGAAAAAAATAAGTAACCCTTCCCTCAGGGTAAGGAAGTAAGAAAATAAGTAAAACATCCTTCAAGGGGGAGAAACAAAAGAATGGTTAATCTATCCCTAGAGGGGAGGAAATGAATAAAGAGTAAATCCTTCCTTCAAGGGGCAAGGGGGAGGAAACTAAAGAAAATTTAGTCAGCCGTTCGAATTAGTTTACCAATTTATCGATTTGTCGATTATCTTGATATTTTCATGGTTAAATAAAGTCAATCAATTTAAATGTTATGTATTTCCCAGGGGTATATTAATTTTATAGATTGGTTTATTTCTTTTATCTTTTCTAAGGTAATGAGATAATTGATGGAATCTGGATATTTTTGGGAAAAATATGTTTGAGCAGATGTTTTTTGTCCTGCAAAACGTTTTTTTACCTCAAAAGTTAGTAATTCATTCTTATGCTGAACAACAAAGTCAATTTCTTGTCTATTTTGGGTTCTCCAATATTTTATTTTTTCCTGACCAAAGAAGTGTTTGAGCTCATTATAGATGCTGTTTTCAAATAAATCGCCGGATACTTTTGTGATAATATCCTGATATTTTAAATAATTGAATATCCCGGTATCTTCAAAATATATTTTGGGCATTTTTGTTAATTCACTTCTGATATTTCTAAAAAATGGA
>CAZAJW010000088.1:0-4571 GCA_964485485.1 uncultured Atribacterota bacterium
ATCTCCAACAGCCACAATATTCTTTAAAACCTCAAAAGCATTGCCGGCAATCATGACATTTTTAATTCTCCCGGCTACTTTTCCATTTTTAATTTTAAAGCCAAGCTGAACGTTATTGGAAAAAGCACCGCTCAAAACATTCCCCTGTCCTAACCCTAAAACCTGGTCTACTATTATTCCCTCTTTAATATCTTTAATCATTTCGTCAAAAGATGTTTTTCCTTCGGAAATAATTAAATTACTGACACCCGGGGAAGGAGAAGAATGAAAACTGTTTCTAATACCGTTTCCGGTTGGCTTTACACCTGCTTCGGCAGCATTTTGTAAATCATAATAATAGTTTTTTAAGATGCCTTTTTCTATTAATGGCAACCGCTGCATAGCAATACCTTCATCATCATAAGGAGCACTCGCTCCGGCATAATCGATAGTCCCGTCACTATACATTGAAAATAATGGATTACATACTAGCTCTCCTTTTTTGTCCTGTAAAGGAGAAATTTTTTTATTTACTATTCTTCCGTTTAATCCACTGATAAACGGAAGTATCAATACCAATAATGCCTTGGGAGTAAAGATGACTGGCATAGTACCGCTCCCCATCTCAATAATTTTCTTACTCCATTTTACTTTTCTTTCCAATCTTTCCCAGAGAGGGTCAAGAGATAAATCTGCATTACCCCAATTCAGGGATTCCATCAACATCATCATATCATTTTCTTTTGTATCCTGAACCATAATTGAATAAGAAAGCATTGTCTTCTTATAATCAAAAGATGTACCATTGGTATTCACATATTGGATAGATCCGTCTTGTTTAGAAATGCCTGCATCACATCGTAAATCCGAATTAATTGAAAGAATTCTCTTAACAATCTTGTTCCCTGTTTCTATCATATCTTCAATGCTTTTTTCTTTCACTGCTTCATCATACAACTTGATTTTTTGCTTATTGCCTGTTGTGATTTGTCCGGGGAAAGCAAATTGTGCTACCTGTCCAAATTGTGCTACCTCTAATGCCTTCTCAATCATACCATCAATTTGATTTTGAGAAGTAGAGGAGGAAAAACCTATCTTGCCATCATGAATAACCCTTAATGCCCATCCTTCAGTCTCTTCCATATTAATTGATTTTAATTGATTCATTTCATAATCAACCGGGGTTGTTTTAAAATTAGCTCTAAATAATTCACCAGAATGAACTTTCTGTTTAATTTTTTCTATCAACTTCTGCATATTAACGACTACCCCCTACTATAACTTTTTGAATGCGGATATGAGGACTTCCAAAAGTTACCGGCAAAGGTTGTTGTCCAGCTTTCCCACAGCCTCCGCCTGATTCAACAATTTTCAAGTCATTACCAATGCCATCAATATTATGCAAGGTATCAAAAAGATTCCCGGTTAGCGTAATATCCCTAACTGGTTCGGTAATCTTTCCATTTTCAATCATATAGCCCTCTCCGGCACTAAAGGTGTACATCTCAAAAGTAGTATTTCCTCCATAAAATTGACGGGCATAAATTCCCTTTTTTATATCATTGAATAAATCCCTGTAAGGAGTTTTCCCTTGCTCTATATAAGTATTAGTCATCCTAACAATTGGTTTAAAATGATAGCTTATTGCCCTGGCATTTCCGGTAAGTTCTTCTTCCATCCTGGCAGAAGTTTCCCGGGAATGAAGGCGACCGGAAAGAATACCTTCTTTGATTAAATAATTTTTTCTGGTAAGTACTCCTTCGTCATCATATTTTGAAGAACCCAATAAGCCGGGCAAAGAACCATCATCAACAACATTAAGCTCTGGAGTCCCAACTTTTTTCCCCAATTTCATTAAATTTTGCATCCTGGGGTCTTCATATAAAAAATCTGCTTCACTAAGATGACCAAAAGCTTCATGAATAAATACACCGGCAAGAATCGGATCAAGAATGACTGTATACTCCCCACCCTGAACAGGGGAGGCTTTTAACAAATTAACAGCTCTTTTAGCTGTTTTCTGCGCTATGGGAGAAAGTTGTTCGGCAGAGTCATATCCCTTTATACTGCCGATACTTTCCTGAGCCATCTGCACATCATCACCATTACGGGCAATTGCAGTAAAATGAACGCTCAAATAAGGTCTTTCGTGTTGAATATAAGTGCCTTCAGAATTGGCAAAATAAACTGTTGTGTACCGATCAGCATAATTCACAATAGAAGACTGTATTTTGGAACTATAGTTTATCATAATATTGCTATACTGTTTCATCATGGCAGCCTTTTCTTTCAAGCTAATTTTTCTAAAATCACGACCACATTCTGCCTGCAGATATTCAACTGCGGGTTCTGTCTCAGTTAGATGGCTTGTCTGATTACCGATTAATGTAGCAATTTCTATAGCTTGTTTTGTTTTATTCTTTAAATCATCCCAAGCATTAAAGGTAACAAAACCCCATTTCCCTTTCACCAGGGCCCTGACATTGCCTCCCATCTCCTGGGAACTGCTTATTTTCTCCATATCCTTGTCCTGAAAACGAATATGGGTAGATTCATAGTTCTCCAAACGAATTTCAATGTAATCTGCCTTTTGGCTGTTAAGTGCTTCTGTTAATCTATTACGCATATGTTTCCTCCTGACTCACTTTAATTGCATATCACTAACTTTAAATTTTATTCAATAAATCATATTTATTTAATTTACTATTCTATTTCTTCTTCATCTCTTACAGTACTATCATCCATAATATTCTGTTCGGCCAGGTATATAGAGCGGTCTAACCACCAGACCCATCCACTCCATTTGTTATTTATATTGCTATTCTGTTCTTTTAGAGTAATCAGGCCATTGATTTTGGCATCAGTGTCATCCGCATAAAAAAGGGCAATAGCCGGAAGGATACTCGGTAATTTGGGAGACCCGAATTCAAATTTGCCATGATGGCTTAAAATGGTGTGTTTTATCATGATTGCTAAATCTTCCGGAAAATCAGAAATCAATTTAATCTTTTCCTGAATCATTTCCGTTCCTATAATTATATGACCAATCAACCTTCCCTTATCGGTATGTTCGATTGTTCCGTTGAGCTGATATTCCTCAATCTTTCCAATATCATGAAGAAGAGCTGCAGTGACCAAAAAATCCCGATTAACCTGGGGATGAATATGACAAATAGCCTCACAAATATTAGCAACATTAAGGGTATGTTCAGCTAATCCTCCAATATAAGCCTGGTGTAATTTTTTAGCTGCCGGTGCTTTTTTAAATTTTTCCCGGAATATCATATCATCAAAAAAAGAAACTAATAAGTTTTTTAGATATTGATTGTTAATTGAAGCAATTTTACCATCAATTGCCTGCATTAATTGCTCAATATTTCTCTTTGTAGAAGGAATAAAGTCTTCCGCACGAATTTCAGGTGCTTCTTTTAATGATTTGATGCTCATTTGCAATTGGCCATTACTTCTTTTTTTTATAACCTGTCCTTCAATGAGGGCAAGTTTTATCTTTTCTATTGTTTTGAGTTCCCTAGTAGATATATCCCAATAAATTGCCTCTATTTCACCACTTTTATCAACGATTTTTAAAAACCCATCCACCGTTTCACCATTTCTTCTTAACCTGAATTCAGCTTCTTTGATATAGAACACTTCTTTAATCCTATCACCTAATTCTAAATCAAAAATCCTTTTCTTATTACTCAATTTAATAACCTCTCACTTATTACAAATAAATATCACACCCGCTTAACGGGTGGCCTTAAGATCCTCTAAAAAGAGATTAAGCTTTTTGCCACTTTCTAGTTCTTTTTCTTTCGATTTTTTATTTATAATCTAACTATACTATTTCTAAACAGTACAACTATCTACCTTAAACCCCTGGTTAAAAACTGTAATGTAGTTTATAGATTATCTTAATCTTTTTATAGTTAAATTAAGAGATAACCACACAATTAGAAATTATTATATACCAAAAACTGATTTTTGAAAACAAAACAGCCAGAAATGCAAACTCTTGTGATATTATCAGTAACTCAATTATGAATTTATAACATAACAGTAGCTTTACATAAAGATAATTAGTTTATACTAAAAGATTTTTTGATAGGAATATATCTTGGTACAAAAAAGTAAATACCGCACCCACTTAGCGGGTGGCTTTAAGAACCCCTAAAAAGAGGTTTAACTGTTTATCAGCCAGTTTTTTTCTATGACCTTCTTCTCTTGACCTCTTATCTATCTTTTAACAAATTCTTTCCAAACAATATTATCTCAATTCGGGATTTTCAGGTAAAGAATATTTTCAGTTAGCTCATCTTTCTCTTTATGGTAAAACCAATTTAATTAACCATTACTACCTTCAAAGAAAGTAGTAAAAGTAATAATGGTTAAATAAAGCCGAAAAGCAAAAAATAGATTTTCTTGACAAGCTATCCAATTTTATCTATCCTAATAAAGTAATCATTCATTATGGTTTCCTGTTGAATTAACTAGCCGAAGTGGCGGAATCGGTAGACGCGCTACGTTCAGGGCGTAGTAGGTCTTGCACCTGTGGGGGTTCAAATCCCCCCTTCGGCACCAAGAATCAATTT
>CAZAJW010000089.1:0-2918 GCA_964485485.1 uncultured Atribacterota bacterium
TCCAGAACATCTTTTCCAAATTTATCTTCAAGTTTTGGCCAGGTTGTATTTCTTATATGTTCAGCTAGTGCATCTCTTTCTTCAGGTGTAAATTCTAAAATTTCAATACCATAATCAGTCATCAACTTCATATTTTCTTTATCGATAGCCTGCCAGTCCTTAAAACTTAAATCGGCTTCAATATCTACTGCATTCTGAATAATTTCTTGTTCTTCGGGGCTGAGTGAATCCCAGAGTTCCTGGTTAATCAAAAATGCTGTCTGGTCAAAAAGACAATTATAGGGGATATAATATTTTATAACGTCTTTAAAAACCTGGTAATTAATCTCAGATGAACCGCCTATCCAACCATCACATACTCCTGTCTGAATAGCACTGTAAGTATCAGCATAAGGAATGGAAGTTGTTCTATAGCCCATATCCTGAGCAGTTTCTCTATAAACAGTCAGCGGAGCAATACGAATCAATGTGTCTTTATCGGCTTTTGGGTCAGCATAATTTTCCGGTTTTTTAGCAGAACCAATACCAATAAATCCTTCACCATTAATCCTCAATAACTTTATTCCTAAATTTGCAATTGCCTTATCGATAAGACTGTAAACATAGGAACCAGGAGAGAGTTGGTCTCTCATATCATCATAATTATCGGCAAGAAATGGAAGTGAACCAATCTCGAGCATAACATCATATTCACTGGGTATGAAGATTAATCCCATTTCAATTGTACCTCTCTGTATTTCCTGGAAAACTTGTGTATAGTCACCCAGCTGGTTCATAGGAAATACATCCATCTTGATTTTACCTTCTGTAGCTTCTTCGACTTTTTCGGCAATTCTATAAAGTCCCTTAGTAGATCTATATTCTATGGGTGAAATACCAGCTACTTTTATTACCAGCTCGTCTTGAGCCAGCACTATATTTCCGATAGTTCCAAAAAGTAAACTTACTATAAATATTCCTAACATAAATAATTTTATTTTTCTCATTTTAAATCTCCTTTCTTTATTTACTATTTTAAAAAGCGAAAGAATCTATTTATAATTATCACCCCCTAATTACTTCCAAGTCTTTTTCTCTTTGTTGCTTTTTGTTCACCTAAAACTCTGACAGAATACTATTATATCTATTGCAGCATAGTTGATTGGACTGTTTATTTCGGGCAAAGTAAATTAATTAATCCTCCAGTGAGAACTTTGGTAATAATCGTAGCATCTTTTAAATCAACATATTCCTCGGGAGAATGAACATTGTCCCCATCTGCCCCTATTATGATTGTAGGAAGATTAGCTCTGTTTTTATCTCCCAGATAATTAAAGTCACCGATACTCATGAAGCTGCTTAAAGCAGGTTTTTGGCCTGTCAGTTCCTGGAACGAATTTTCAAATTCTTTAACCATTATATGGTCTTTTGGGGTAATGTAGGCTCCATACCCTTTAACCTCCGGATAAGGGGCATCTCTAAATCCAACCTCTACTTTGGATTTTAAATTTAATTTTTCTATGATTTCTTCTGCATCTTTCTTAACCTGTTCTTCGGTTTCACCTACAATAACATGTCTATCAGCCAATATTCTACTTCTGTCCGGCACTGATATCGTTTCCCCTCCGCCTTCTATTTTTAACACACACAAAGAACCTTCTCCCAGAAAAGGATGAGAACCTAACTTCATCTTTTCTAATGCTAGAACCACTTTTGACGCATCTACCAACGCATTAACTCCCAAATAGGGCATTGCTCCATGAGCAGATTTTCCTTTAACTTTAATTTCGTACAAATAGCGTCCCCTCGCTCCGATAAGCAGGCAGGGATTATTTACACCTTTTGGTGCAAAGGCAGCGGCTGGTTCAGTTACAATGGCCATATCACAGGAGTCTGTTATCCCATCTCTAATTAATGCATCTGTGCCCAGGCCATAAGGTCCTTCTTCATCAACAACAGCAGTAAACAAAATCTTTCCTTTTAATTTATTCTCAATTGTTTTTAATAGTTCTATCGCTATCATGGCAGCAGCTAGGCCTGATTTCATGTCCAGCGCGCCCTGTCCGTATAATTTATTTCCTTCAACCTGTGCGCCAAGAGGATCCCTCTTCCAGCCATTACATATTTTCACTGTATCCATATGCGCATTCAGGAGTATAATGGGTCCATTATTATTTCCAACTTCTGCAATTACATTATTCCCTTTAAACTTGGTAATTTTCTCGTCTGACACTTCATGTAGCCAGGGATTTAAATGCATTTTCCCCAAATAATTCTTTACAAATTCTGTTATTTCTTCTTCTTCAAACCAGGGACTCCGTATTTTTACCAAATCACTAATAAGTTTTTCCACTTTTTCACGATTTATTTCTTTTATTATTGATTGATACTTATTTAACTTACTCATTATATTTTTCTTCTTTCATTATGATTAAACACTCCTAAACTAAAATTTATTTTTTTACAATTTCAACCTGATTCATTGCATCTATCTCGCCTAATCTTACCTTTACAACCTCACGATGGGAAGTAGGAACATTTTTTCCTACATAATCTGCCCGTATAGGAAGTTCACGATGACCACGATCTATCAATACAACCAATTGAATACATTTTGGTCTACCCATATCGACAATAGCATCCATCGCTGCCCTAATCGTTCTTCCGGTATAGAGAACATCATCAATTAATAAAATCTTTTTATCTACAATCTGAAAGGGGATTTCTGTCTTCATGACAATAGCGTTGGGTTGTTTTTCTTTTAAATCATCCCTGTATAATGTAATGTCCAGGACACCTACGGGAATATTAGTTTTTTCTATTCTATAAATATATTCAGAAATTCGTCTTGCCAAATATTCCCCTCTTGTCTTAATTCCAATAATACCCAAATCTTGTACGCCTTTATTCTTTTCAATTATCTCATGAGAAATCCTTAA
>CAZAJW010000090.1:0-13677 GCA_964485485.1 uncultured Atribacterota bacterium
CAAAGGTATAAAGTTATTGCTGGCTTTGTTCAAAGATCTGTATGGAAATTTTTTTCATTTCTTCGATAATCCGTTCCATCTTTTTATAATTTTTTATGCACTGTTGGCATTGTTGAAATCTCTCTTCGGAAAGTGAACGTGTAATTGTTTTTCCTTTTTCTTTTCTTGTCCAAATATAATATGGTCCGTGTTTTGTCTCCGGATTTTCATTGCAGCCACAGTTTGGTTTTCCACATTTTCGATATAATGACATAATACTGCCATTGCAAATATAACCGATTTGGCTTAATTCCTTTTGAAGTTGCTTATATCTATTCTCTAATTTTATTTTGTTCATTTTTAAGCTAATATTTTCCATTACCATAAATTTTATTTATTATTCTTTAAGTTATTTATACTTAAAGAATAATATAATTATATTACATAATTTTAGAAAAATCAAAGATATAAATACCTAATAACATTTTTAAAATAATTTTTTTGCTGAGGATTGTGGTAGAAAATATTTTTTAATTTATTCACAATATGATAGTATATAAAAATGTAAATATAATGTGGCAATAGTTTTTCTCAATAAGCAATAATACCGTATTATTGAATATATACTTTTAATTCTAAAAATGTTATTTCTAAGGTATTTTATGTTTTCACGTATTAATAAAATAATCTTAATATTATTTGTATCTCTGTTTTGCATTGGTTGTGACCAAACTAGCAAGTTTGCCGCTAAAAATTTAATAGAACCTGATTCGGTAATTAAGTTATTAGGGGATACAATCAGGTTACAGTTAGCAAATAATGAAGGCGCTTTTCTGGGTATGGGTTCATCCCTACCAACCGAATGGCGATTCTGGATTTTTACTGTATCTGTTGCCATGACACTGTTTATACTATTTGTTTACTATTTTTTGTCAAAATCTTTGTCATTATTATCATCCCTGGCTCTGTCTTTGATAATTAGCGGAGGCTTAAGTAATCTTATTGATCGTATTATCTATAAAGGAGTGGTGATAGATTTTCTTAATATTGGAATAGGAAATTTTAGGACTGGTATATTAAATATTGCCGATATTGTTATTACTTTAGGAATTATTCTTATGCTTTATGCTTCCCTAACAAGAGACAGGAGCAGGAAGAATTTATTCAATCTTTCAGAATAAAAATTCTTTACCTGCCCCTTTTCTAATTTTAAAAACTTATTAAATTTTTTTTACAATTTAACCCTTATACTTAAACGAAATATCTAACTTTGCCCGGAATATCATGCTTCCATCTTCTTTAAATTTTACATCAAGCTTATTAACCTCTGCTATTCTGATATCCTGAATTGATTTAGAAGCTGTTTCCAAAGCAGTTCTTGTTGCATCCTCCCATGATTTTTCGCTTGTTCCCACAATTTCAATAATTTTGTATACACTGTCCATTTTTAACCTCCTCCTTTACTTATTTAACTTTTAAATAATCTGTCTATCTAATCGGGCAAACACCGTTCGAGCAAGATTCATCTCCCGGATCAATTACCATTTCATCTTTTTCGTATTTGGAAATAAGTGAAGGAACAAAATGTATCATATTTCTTAATCTCTTTTCATATTCCTTTTTGCTAATTGCCTCATAAGGCATTTGAGCATAAAAGCTATCATCTAATGATACAAAACTGACCGCAACGACATCATCCCAATTATTCCATAGCCACTCCTCAACTTCTTCCCATTCATTGTTTCTTACATGAACAGTTATTGAGGTATTGTGATCCGTATATTCTTTTTGAAAAGCCCGATAATTTTCTAGTTGCTCTATAGCTGAAACATCATTTTTTGTTTTTCCTTCCGGAGCGCTACATGGGAAAGAAATAACTTTTGTCCGACAGTTTTCTTCAGTTTGTCCGTTTTCAGGTTTTATATCATACCCTAGTTCCTCGCAAACTTTAAGCAACGGATCAGAAGCATTAATCCGAACCCTCCTGATATAATATGGTGCATGGGAATAATGAACACCGCTTGAGACAGATGGCAATTGAACTATATTACCATCCGGTTTAACCGTGGTAACTAAAATAGGAGGATTAACACCCAATTTTTGGGCATAAGATTCAGCTTCCTTGTGGGCAATATCTCTTAATTTCTTTCTTAATTTAGATTGTTCTTCTGAAGAGATACCAGTAGCGTTCACCATATCTTGCCATCCGGACAAACCGCAACCGACTAATCTATCTCTTTTATGTTTAATATCCCATTGATCCAACTCTAAATCCAGAAATGTCATTCTAAAAGCTGCCCGAACAGAAAGTCGTTGTGCTTCGAATAAATCTTTTTCAGCTAATTTTCCATCACTGACAAACCTCATAACATTCACAGTAGTTAGATTGCACATCTGTTCCCTGTCTAATAAAACTTCCATACAAGGGTTTGCACCTTCTAAATTAGGTCTTCTTTTAGCAGCTGCTTCAGCATTCATAAACCCTGGTTCACCACTATATCTCATCTGCTTAACATGCCAGGAAAGCTGTTCTCTGGAAGGTTTCGAGGTATAAAAAATACTATTATTGCTCATCTCTCTGAAATCAATCTCTTCATTTTTCACCCATTTACCGTCAATTTGTTCATACAGATTATTCTTGGCATTTAAAATATCCTGATCATCCCTATCAAATAGTATTACCTCGCTGGTTCTCCTAACCCCACCAACTACCACATTCTGTCCAATAATGTTAGCAATATCCATACAATCAACGGGTCTTAATTTTTTAAAAATACCAAAACAGTCATTTTTCACAACCTTATCAATCTTGGTGAACATTTTTTTCAAGCTTTCATAGCCGGAAGCGGTACCCCCAAATGTTTTTAGCTTTTCTCCTTTAGGCCTGACATTATTATAATTAAAGATAACTGTGTTAATCTCTCGGAATTCCTTATTAGATATAATACTCATATAATAGTCTAAAGATTGTACCCAACCTTCTTTGCTATCTCCCACAATAATATGCGCGGTTTCTTTCTGGAAGTTAATACTGGTTAAATCTTCTCTTTTCTCCCTGGGAATAGGGGAATATGCTTCGTGAATGATTTTAATATTTGTTCTTACTTTGGGCAATTTTTTCACATCAGATTTTAGAACCCTCACACCTACTCCGGAACCAATCATTAATAGGTAAAATAACTCCTTGAAAATACTAAATTTATCTAGTACTGTAAAACTGCAATTAAAGTTTGCCATAGGGTATTTGGAACTAACTTCAGTCCCTCCGGTCCAGAGTGTTCTCCCTGCCAAAAATTGTCTGAGATGAAAAATATTATCATAGAGTTTTTCTGCTTCACTCTGAGTGGTCATCACCAGGTTACAATTAAATTCGACCGCTCTTCTTACTGTTTCCCACCAGTATTCTCTCCTTTTTTCCAGAGGAAGCCATCTGGAATAAGTCCGATAATATACAAACTGACCTAACTGAGTAGGAAATGGGTTAGGAAGATGCTTATATTTACTGATAAATTCGTCTGTTAAAAGTTTATGATTTTTTGAGGAAATTTCTCTTAACTTATCACGCTGTTCCCGATATAGAATATAAGATTTCGCAACATCCTTTCTCTCGCTGTTCATTAGCTCTGTTTCAACCCGTTCCTGGATATCGGAAACTGTTACATTATCTCGATATTCCTTTAAATCTTTTTCAATTCTTTGGGCAATGGAGTAAGCAAGGTCTTGATCTACCCCCTTGATTGTTTCTCGCATAGCCTGAGTAATAGCATTAATAATCTTATTCTGGTCAAAATATTGTATGGTATTATTACGTTTAATTACTTTTAACATCTTTTCCCCTTCCTATAATTAGATAAGTCTACAATTTAACCTTATTTGATTACAAAAATATTTAATTAAATGTACTTATAAATTGCTTTACATTTATTTTACTATAATAAACTAAGTGAGAAAAGGTCTATCATTAATTATTCTTGATTAGTGCATAAAATCATTATTTATAATATCCAACTTGAACTTTAATATTTTCGTTAATTATCATATAACTCTCTCAATATTCTAAATAATAATTCTTCCTACTCACATCTGATGGGCCATAAAAAGAATCATTACTATAAACAGGAAAGTTCCTATTCTCTGACCAGCTCCCACGAAATAAGTTAATGCAGCATTGCGTAACACAGTGGCTATCATTCTAATTTCTTCCTGATCGGCAATGTTTAACTCTTTTAGTGTCTTTAGTGCTCTTTTGCTGGCATTCAACTCTATTGGTAAAGATACTATTGCAAAAATAGCCATCCCAAATAATAGAATCACACCCAAATAAATAAAAATGACATTCCTGAAAAATATTCCCCACATAAAAACCAGGGGACTGAATTGCCCCATAAATGCAAGAGATTTTGCCATCTTGTTTCGTAGAACCATAAATTTACAACCTTGCTTATCCTGAACGGCATGTTCTACTTCATGAGCAACAATACCCATTGAGGTAATAGAATCATGTTCGGCAATCTGCTCGGAAAGATGCAATGTTTTATTTTGTGGATTATAGTAATTTAACATTGGACCCTTGGTACCCAAAATAGGAATATTCAAATTATGATATGATAAAAAAGTTTTGGCAACTTCGGTCCCTTTTATTCCTTTTTTGTTTGGTATTTTAAGATATTTTTGATAGCTTTGTCGAACTCGCCATTGGGCAAACCATCCTAAGAATATTGGAACAATCAAAAACAAGTAAATTGGATTAAAAGGCAACATAGGTTATCCTCTTTTTCGTCAATACAAGATTTTTTGAAATTTTTACTGTCTGGTTTTCTTTAACTATATGATTATTTTTTTCCAATAACAACCCTCTTATATAGAAAAATAATCATAACCGTAATTATCATGCCAACATATAATGCATAAAGAGCAGGATTAGTCAAATCACTTCCCGAGACTATACCATGGATGGCCCCAAATATAAAAGCAAGATAAAGTAAACTATGTATATATCTCCAATATTTTGCTATATTCCTTCTCAGTATTGCAGCAATTGTAGCAATATAAATCAGATATAAAGCAGGACGACCGGCATTGGCAAGAAAGGCATTCCAGGAACTAAAATCAGGGATAAATATTCTTGAGGTACCAAAATCTATTGCCATAATGACGGGATGTAGGCTAATTAGTATTAGGCCTGTAATAGAAAAAAGGTGATGAACCTTAAGATAGGCTACACCAAACATTTGCCTGCTTTGCCTGACTAATAAGCTCAAAAGGATAGCAATAAAAAGAGAAGCAATGCCAGCTAATCCGGTTATGCGACGAAACAATTGAAAAAAATTATCAAATCCATTAATAAAAACAATAGTAATCGGGACTAAGTATAGAAAAAAAATTAGAGTATAAAAAAGATAGCGATTTAGATTTTGTCCATGAGAATGATTAGTGTCTTTTGCCATAACAAACTCCTTATCTTATAAATCCTTTAAATTAAAACAAACCAAATTCTAGATTCTAACGGTTATCCTAATATTACCAAAAAAACAAAAAATATAAAACAGTAAGAAAATATTTTATATATCAATCTCTGATACTTCAAAAGTGCTAAAGAGTTTCCAGAATTTCTGCTAATAGTTTTCGTAAATATATTCTATAATGCTATCTTCATATTTCTTTGGGTCATTATGTTCACCGGAGAAATTGTTTTCCATAAGGCAAAAAACAATATCTCTGTTATTTCTTGTATGCAAGATACCAGCTAGCCCGGAAGCAGAGGGCAAACTGCCTGTCTTTGCCCAAATCTGGAATGGAAACCTTTCTCTTATAGTGCCTTTTTCACGAGTATTGGCAAAGTATTTTGATATTTCTGAGCCATATTTTTGATAAAGATAGGTAATAGCATTGGCAACCTGAACAGGGGTTAGCAAATTATATTCAGAAAGTCCACAACCATCTACCAAAACATAATCTTCTCCCCATTGGATACCAAGTTTTTCAAAGATAATCTCTGACATTGAAGCAATTGACTGGCTAATAGTATAAGGCTTTTCAGGATTCTGAATCATGGGTAATGTACGAAAAATAGCTTCAGCACTCTGATTGTCACTCATTTTCATCATATGAGCCAATATTTCCTCTAACGTATCTGAGTAGAAAATAGCTTTGACTTTAAGGTTTTCTTCTACTTCCTTAATCCTTAAGTCTCCGTTAAACTTTATTCCTTGTTTATTTAATTCTTGACAAAAAATATTTCCCCAGCTTAATGGCATTGTTTTATAATATGAAATTTGTTTTTTCTGTACATTGCCTCCTTTAACAGTTAACGCGCTTATGAGTGGGTTTTCATCATCCCACATCCATCCCCTGCCTAAAAATTCTTCCGGGCTAAAAAAAGAATCATCTAACACAATGTCCCCGGAAATTTGATGAATACTATATTTTTTTAGCAATTTATTGGCAATTTCTCTAATAACTTCAGGGGATTGCGTCGGATCACCACTACCCTTAATAAAAAGATCGCCTTCTATTTCTCCCGGAATAGAACTGGAAAAATAAAAAACCGTAGGATAACGGTACTCCTGCTCGAAAATTTCCAGGCCTGCTAAAAGAGTGAATATTTTTACCAGAGATGCGGGAGTAAAGAGCTTGTCCTGATTATAAGAAAGCAAGACTTCACAGGAAGATAGATCTTGTACAAAAATCCCCGAAAACCCTTGAAACTGGTAAATTTCCTGCTTAATTCCTTCCTGGCAGTAAGCCAGACTAGAAATCAGCAAAATACTTATAGTAATTGTCATTAGACAAGCAATGTATTTTCTTATTGACATATCTGTTTCCTTTTCGCTGCACTTTCTCCAGCAAGATAACCGGTACTCCAGCACTCCTGTAAATTATATCCACCTGAGGGGCCATCTAAATTCAAGATTTCTCCTGCAAAATATAGATTACCCATTTTTTTGGAACCCATAGTATCCGGATTAATCTCTCTTAAATCTACTCCCCCGCAGGTGACCATGGACCATTTATATCCCAGTAATTGTTTGGGTGTAAGTTCAAGTTCCTTAAAAAGGTGTATTAATCGCTTTCTTTCTTCTTTGGAAATATGGTCTACTTTTTTCTCTCCGTCTATTCCGGAAAGCTTAACCATAACTTCTATCATAGAAGTGGGTAATAATTTTTTTAAAGAATTTTTAAACATCCTGCCTCTAAATTCCTGAAAATCCCTCTGAATCCTCTCATCCAATTTTTTAAAATCCAGGGCAGGCTTCAAATCTAACCATAGCTTCACATTTCCCTTTTTTAATAGTTGACCAATATGTTTACTCATATCCATTACAATAGGTCCGCTAATTCCAAAATGGGTAAAAAGCATCTCTCCAAAACGTTCATCCCGTTTTTTCCCTTTCTGAAATAGTTGAAGAGAAACATTCTTTAAAGTAAGTCCTTGCAATTCTTTCACCCAGGCTTCGGTAGTCCTAATTGGATTCAGGGCAGGTGAAGGTTGAATAATTGTATGTCCAAATTTTTTTGCCCAGCTATAACCATCCCCGGTTGAACCGGTCTGGGGGTAAGACTTGCCTCCTGTGCACAGAATAACTTTTTCAACAATAATTTCCTGTTCATTAAGGATTATCTTAAATTTTTCCGAAAAGTCATCAGATGGCATTATGTCACTAATTTCTGCACAACAATATATTTTCACTTTTCCTTTGTTTAGATATTCTGTTAATACCTTCAATACGGTATTTGCATCCCCCTGGGCAGGAAAAACGCGATTACCACGTTCCACTTTCCACTCTAATCCTCTGGATTGAAAAAACTCCAGCACTTCGGAAACACCGAATAGATCCAGTGCTCCATACAGAAAACGCCCTTTTTTCCCAAAATTCTCGGCTATTTTAGTTCTATCGAATTCGTAATGGGCAAAATTACAGCGTCCTTTACCGGTTATTAATAATTTTTTTCCCAAACAATTGTTCTTTTCAAGCAGAATAACCTTGGCTCCCAACTGAGCAGCCTGGCCTGCTGCCATCATACCAGACGGTCCTCCCCCTATAACTGCAATGTCAAAATTATTTTTCTCTATTATCGATGTCATAACTTTCTAAAACCTCGTATTAGCTGATATGCTGATAAAATATTCTATTTATACTTGGGAAAATATTGTTTATTTACTCAGTTCAAAAACTGTTAGCTGACTATTGTAAATCTTATTAAAGAAAACTTAATATGATTTAACTTCTAAAAAGTACATTTTCTCTGGTAAACAAATATGCTGCTACTAACAAAGCAACCAGGGCGATACCGATATTGCTAACCAGCGTGCTTAAAATATGCTCCCAATTAACAATTCCCATTAATAATTCCTTGAAAGTAAAACTATTATTTAAAATCGGAATTAAAAACATTGGTTCTGTTAATTCTATTCCCTGACTTAGCGAAATCATTCCCAAAAAGATTGCTCCCATATATATAGGTGTGACATAAGTAGATGCCTCTTTGTTATTTCTGGCAAATATACCGATTAATAATAATATGGCACTGGCCAGCCCTACCAGTGGCGCTAAAACTAGAAAGAACAAGAAAAAAATGGAAAAAGAAAAATTTATTTTTATTAGAGATAACTCTCCTAATGCATAGGCAGGTGTAAGAAAGGCAATGCTAAGTCCTATTAATCCAAGTATCATACTGGTGGCAGAAATAGTTATAACTGTAAAATATTTTCCCATGACAATTTCGAAACGGCTAAGCTGACTAACCAGTAAAGTCGCCAGGGTCCCTCTTTCCTTTTCCCCGGCAGTAATATCCACCGCGGAATGCATAGCTCCAATAAATATAAGTATAACAATGATATAGGGCAAAATCATACCCAGAAGCGAGCCTGTTTTCCTCTCATCGGATGAAATATCCGACCATTGAGTACTGATAGGCTGAATATAATTAGCATTAAGACCCAGCTGTTCTAATCTTCTCTGAATAATTTGTTGTTGATAGTCTTCAACTAAATTGGTTATTCTTCTTCTGGCTACCTGTGAATACTGCACTGTTGAATCATATTGAACAACAATGTTTTTCGGACTTTCCTGACTTTTATTTACATTGAAATCTTCCGGAATTTCTATTAACAAATAAACTTCCCCTGCTTCCAATGTTTTCTCCTGATTCTCTTCAAAATAAACCAGGTCGATTTTTTCATTTTTTTCCAGTGTTTCCATTAGTTCTGGTGCATATTCTCCTCCTCTTACAGTAACAATTGAAGGCAAAGACTCTGATTTTTCCTGACCCATCATCGTAAAATAACCAATTCCAAGAAAAAGAAGCGGATAAAATATAAGGGGTATAATAATCATACTTATCAGGGTTCTGCGATCTCGAATAGCACCGGAAATCTCTTTTAAGTAAATTAGGCGAATATTATTCCAATTCATATACGACTCTCTGTTTCAATTAATTTAAAAAATATTTCTTCCAGATCCCCAACCGGAACGTCCTTTTTTAAGTTTTTCAGTGTACCTACTGAAAGAAGCTTGCCTAGATGAATTATGGCAATTTCATCACATAGTTTTTCTGCTTCATGCATCTGATGTGTTGAAAAAATGATACATTTTCCCTGATTTCTAAATTGCCTGATATAATCAATTACCACCCTTGCTGTGATAACATCTAATCCTACCGTTGGCTCATCAAAAATCAACACCGGAGGGTTATGAATAATCGCTCTGGCAATTGATAGTTTTTGTTTCATACCGGTAGAAAGTTTATCAACCCTAACATCCTGAAAATGTTTCATTCCCAGGATTTGGAATATTTTAGTCATTCCTTCATCTATTTCATTTTCACTCATACCATTAATCTTCCCGAAAAATCTGACAGTTTCCCGGGGGGTAAACCTATCATATAATCCGGTTTCACCGGACAAAAAACCAATATTTTGTCTTACTTTATGAGCTGCTTTTACTACATCGAATCCATTAACCAGAACTTCCCCGGATGTGGGGGCCATCATAGTAGCTAGAATGCGTAAAGTAGTAGTTTTGCCAGCTCCATTGGGTCCCAATAAACCGAATATCTGGCCTCTCCGGCAATGAAAATTAATATTATTGACAGCTGTTATCTTGCCTCTTTTTTTATCATGAAAAACTTTAGTTAGATTTTTTACCTGAATCACACTATTATTGCCTTTCTAAAAAAATATAGTTACATTAATTTAATTGAAAAGACTGCTAATTATTTATCTACAAAAAACCGGAAAGTTATCTAATTCTAATAATTGCTTGGTAACTTGCCTCTAGAAAGCAGCTAATGAATATAATGCTTTACAAACTTGTAGTCTATGAGATTAAAACATGTATTGAAATCTTACAGTTTATAGTTAATGGTTCTTAAAAACTTTCTTCGTTTTTCGACATCTTCATCCTTTTCTATCCCTTTAGGCATAAAACCGTCAACAACTCCTATGATAGCACGACCTTGTTCAGTTTCAGCTATAATAACCTCTACCGGATTGGCTGTAGCACAAAATATACAACAAACTTCCGGACATTGTTTAATAGCATTTAATACATTAATTGGAAAGGCTTTTTGCAGCATTACAATGAAAGCGTGCCCTGCCCCAATTTCTTTTATATTGGAAATAGCCAATGATTTTAATTTGTTGTCATTTCCCTCTGCCCTTACCAAACAGGGACCGGAAGCCTCATTAAAAGCTACCGCAAATTTCATCCCGGGCACATTAGAAACCATAATCTCATAAATATCTTCTGCAGTCTTGATAAAATGAGTCTGTCCAAGAATAATATTTGTTTCCTCCGGAAATTCTAGTTTAACTGTTTTGATGTCCATATTTGTTCTCCTTTTGTCTATTTTAATATTTATTATTTTCATTAATATTCTACACATAAATTGAGACAAGTTCTACCCTAATTCAATAAATTAACCATTTCAGTTGCATTTTAAAATCGGGGAAGCAAATATTGTACCAGCATAGCGGGTGGCTTCAATAATTTCTAACTAATAATAATTACAACCTTACACTTCAGGTGAAAAATTGTCATCTAGCTAATCTTAACCTTTTTATGGTAAAACTATTTTATTTAACTATTGCAACTTCTTAGAAGTTGAATTTTTTATGGTTAAATAAAATCAATAGAGGGAAAATGGTAAAAATTATAATATTAAAGATATAAAAGCTTTATCTCTATACATATCTGTTATAATTTTAGTATATATAGGAATTGTTTTTTCTTTTTCATGAAAAGTTTTAAATAATTCTACAACAATTATTTTTAGTAAGAGGTCTGAGAAAGATAAATCTATAAATAAACAAAATAATTTAAGTCTCTAAATTCTTTTGGGAAAGAAAAGGAAAAGTCGATGACTATGATAAACAATAGGAACAATTTAAAAAAATTAGTAGGTCTATTTTTATTTAACCTTATTATCTTTATTATCTTTATAGCTGTTTTCTCTGTTAACCATGGGGTAGTCTATGCCAACACAATTAAAATAGAAGAAACAATAGTACCTATCTTAACTTATCATAAATTCTGTACTGGTGATAGTCCGGATGCTTACACTATTAATATTAACCGCTTCGAAGAACAAATGGCCTATCTTGAGAATAACGGATATAATGTGATTTCTATAACCCAGCTTATGAAGTGTATTGATAATAACTTTTTCCCTGAAAAACCTGTTGTTATTACAATTGACGATGGATTTAAATCAGTATACACTCTTGCCTTCCCGGTATTAAGGCAATATCAATTTCCGGCTACTCTTTTCTTGTATACTGATTTCATTGACAATGGTCCTGATCAGTTATCCTGGCAGGAAATCAAGGAAATGATAGATGGGGGTATGGAAATTGGCTCTCATAGTCTCAGTCATTGTAATTTACTCAATATGAAACAAAATGAATCCCATATTGATTACTTGAAAAGAATAGATAAAGAAATTACCCTCTCCAGAGCAATTTTAGAAAGAAACACAGGTAGTTCGGTTCAATCTTTCGCCTATCCTTACGGTGTTTATAGCCAGCAAATTAAGATGTTGGCAAAACAAGCTGGATATCAGGTCTTACTTAATGTTAATGGTATGAATAATTCCATTCCAATTGACGCGTATTCCCTTAACCGACAGATCATCCCTGCTTCCTTCTCAATAAAACAATTCGAGTCCTTGCTTCAAGAAAAAATTCTAAAGGTGAATGCTATTTTCCCAGCAGATGGTATAGTTACTGATAATCAGGCAATAAAAGTGGGAGCAATATTAAATAACTCTAACATTGAACTGGATTCACTGTTTTTTAAATTGAGTGGTTCTGGATTGCTGGATTACTCCTATTCCAACGAATTACAGGAGATATCATTTACACCGGTTGCACCCAAACTACTACAAAAGAGAACCTGGATTGCCCAGATCAGTGTCAGAGACAAAAAAACAGGCGTTCGAAGGAAATTCTGCTGGCTCTTTACAGTCTCAGATAGGGCAGAATTTCCAAATTAGTAAATCTTCTACCCTATCTATAACAAAAAATGATAAATAATTTAGGTATTATTTATCAACATTAACATCTGTTATTTTAATGCAAAAGAATATATTTATATTTAAATTACTCAAACTTAGTGTCTTTTAACTTTTCTACCATCTTGATAAAATCGTCAACCCACTCAGCATTAAAATTGATTCCTTTTTTGGTTTGAATATATTCATCTTTATCCTTCAGCTTAACAAAAGTTCTAATATCAACCCTTTGCGAACCTCTAAATTCTCCCACAGATAATACAAGTCGTTTGTTATCAGTGATATCCAATTTATCTATTTGCCTCATATATTACTTCCTCTCTTTTTTGTTATTTTAAGCACCGTCAAGCATTCCATCCCTACCGGCAAGCTGATAGGGATCAACTGTGACTATTTTGGAATCGGCATATTCTTCTTCAATTTTTTTCTTTTCTTCCTGAAAATTAGATGAGATGATTATTTTGAGTGACTGAATATGCTCAGCATATTTTAAAACATTCTCGTGTGGTTGAGAAGAGGTAAATAAAAAACATTTTTTTGGATTATGTTTTTCTAAATATTTCTCAACTCCCTGTAAATGAACAATTCCAATCTTATCCATATTGGAAATTAATATTATTTCTTTACCTGATTGTTTTGTGCCAGCCATACGAACCACCTCCTTCCTTTAATTGTTCCAAACAACCTACATCATATCATAGTTCTAAAAATTAATAGGTTGCTGTTCTAATAAAATATCCCCGCGGAAAATGCCTTAACAACATCGTAGCCCCTTCCTGCCTGCCTAATTCAAACTCCAAACCGACAATTTGCATGTTCGTTACATCACAGGAGGTGGTAAAATATTTTTGTACATACTCTCCCAGATAAGGACTTATCAAATTAGAGAGTAATAAGGCAATGATAATATTTAATAAACTGAACATCCCTGTGGTAAAAAGTAAAATCAGAAATATCAGGGCACTCAGAAAATTGGCTATTGCAATATCAGTTCCACAGCGACGGTGAATTGCCAACTGGCAATTTCCCTGTTTTAACATTTTCAAACCCTGAATTGCAGCATCTTCCACCATTTCCGGGTTTTGGATTCCAGCAATATAAAAACCATCTTCTCGTGATAAACCAGAGATATTTAAACGATGCCCAGCTAGCTGTTCTAAAACATTAATGGTAGCATGTTCTATT